>QNZR01000212.1 GCA_003978475.1 Sulfurimonas sp. | reverse complement strand
CGGTGCAATATCTACGCAGTGATGTAAAAAAAATCTCTCATACAGTACCGCCGCAACTTTGAGTTTGGCAGATCGGCTGAAAGAGGGTTTGGTATAGTGGTCACTAAGTTCCAAAAACGATTTGACAAACTGCTGTTTATAGGTTTTTACTGAAAATTTTTTGTGTTCTATCAGCGTAAAAACAGTGCCGTTTGTAGACTTATGCATTGCATCCTCAACCCATCGTATAATATTGTTAATTATAGGTAAAGAATGCTTATAATACGCTAAATAGCGGCAGCTATCGCAGTGCCGCTACCAGGATTTGACCGCGTCGGTTAATATAGACACGTTTGTATTTTTTGTCATATTGTTTAAGCGCCGCTTTTAAATCATCCATATTTTTGATTTCGATATTTTCAACCTGTATAATAATATCTCCCTTTTGAATGCCTTGCAGGGCTGCTTTAGAGTCCGGTTTAATACTGACAATCAAAACCCCGTCAACGCCGCTTGGAATGCTGTATCGATAGCGAAGCGAATCATTGAGTGAGAGCAATTCCATGCCGCTAAGAAGTTCGGAAGACTCGTGGAGTGTATGTTCGAGGCTGCTTAGCTTCAACGTGGTGTCAAAAAGTTTTTTGTCTCGCTCGTAGGTGATATCGACATGACTTCCGGGCTCTTTTAGACCAATAGTATTTTTAAGAGCTGCAGCACTTTCAATGGTTGCATTATCGACAGAAATAATCAGGTCACCCCGTTTTAATCCGGCTTTTTCTGCCGGAGTATTCGGCTCTACGGCAACAATCATGGCTCCTTTGTTATTTTTGTATAGCGCTTTGAGGTCTTTGGTTAAATCACCGATGCTGACTCCCATATATCCCCGATCAATGGTACCGTTTTCAATCAGTTTTTTAGCAATATTTTTAACCATATCGACTTCAATGGCAAAACCAATGCCGTTATTGCCGCCGCTACGGGAGATGATGGCTGAGTTAATGCCAATAAGAACACCGCGACTATCGACCAGGGCACCTCCGGAATTTCCCGGGTTAATGGACGCATCGGTTTGGATGAAATTTTCATACTCATTAATGCCCATACGGTTTTTATGTTGTGCCGAAATAATTCCCTGTGTCACCGTCTGACCGACTCCAAAAGGGTTTCCAATGGCAAAGACCACATCACCGACTTTAAGGTTTTTTGAACTGCCCATGGTAATGGGTTTCAGGTTATCGGCGTCGACCTTAATAACGGCAATATCAGATTTGGCATCGGTGCCGATGACCTTAGCCTGCAACTCTTTGGCACTACCGTTAATGGTAACAATGATCTCATCGGCATCTTTAATGACATGATTGTTGGTCACAATATAGCCATCTTTGGAAATAATGACCCCTGAACCCAAAGCCTGCAGCGGCGGCAGGTTGCGTTCTTGAAACTGCTGAGAGAATTGCTCACCAAAGAACTGTTCAAAAAAAGGGTTGACTTGATTAAAAACCCGCTTTGGACGGGTCTGTTTGGTGGCAACGAAAACAATGGAGTCCGTTGTGTTTTTAATGGCATCATGAAAAGATAAAATGGCATTGCCGCTGCCGGGCATGGTACGTTTAACTGCCGCTTTGGCTTCATTGAATTCAATAGAAGCAGCATTAAGGCTAAGCGCGACAAGAGTTAAGAGCAATAATAATTTTTTCATTGTATAACCTTTATTGTTAAGATAAAAAAATTATAAAACTAAGAAGTAAATAATATTTTAATGGTCATACAATGGATGATAAACACCCTTTAATGCTTACTGAAAAAGGTGCTCATTGCTTTAAAAAATATTTTCATGATGCTGTTGTTGTCAATAATATCGTCTATGAAGGTATCGTAGGTCACACCTCTTTCTTCCAGATAGCCGCGAAGATATTTTTCAGAAGCTTCGATGCCGTTTATCTCTTCAATTGAGAGCAGTTTGTCGTAAAATTCAGAAATAATTTTAATGGTTTTCGGCGATGCCGCCTGACGATATGCCAAATATCCGACGATTTTATTGTCGAAGGGGTGACGTTTAATATCAAACTTGGTCGTTACCCAGTAGTATTCGCCGCTTTTACTCAGGTTTTTTACGACCGCATGGATCTGCTGCCCGTTTTTAAGACGTTCCCACATCAGTTTAAAAATAACCGCAGGCATGTCGGGATGGCGAATGATATTGTGGTTGGCACCTATGAGTTCTTCTGTCGTATAGCCTGAGATTTCCGTAAAATAGTCATTGGCATATTGAATAAAGCCGCGCGTATCGGTACGGCTCATAATGTATTTATGTTTATGAAGTTTAATTTGCTTGTTGAGAGGTTTGGGTTTGATGTGTGGCTTCATTAAATATCCTAAAAAATAATACGTAACGTAGTTATACAACAAAAATGTTGTAGAATTATGTCATTTTGTTGTAATTACAACAGAGAGTAGTTAATGGCCGCTTTAACGGCATTGAGGTAACTTTGTTCTTTTGCACGATGCTTGTAGGCAATATCGAACGCGGTTCCGTGATCAACTGACGTTCGTATTATCGGCAAATTTAACGAAACGTTAATACTTTCATCAAAGTAGAGGGCTTTGAGCGGTGCAAGACCCTGGTCATGATACATGGCGATAAAGTGGGTAAACTGTGATCGTGTATGAGGTGTAAATGCAATATCAGGCACCAGAGGTCCCTGGAGAATATCGGTAGAATATTCACTGTTGACGGCGGTAATAGCACGGGTGATAATGGTCTCTTCATCTCCTAAAACCCCATGATCTCCGGCATGAGGATTGAGTCCTAAAACGGCAATTTTTTCGGCTCGGGTCGTCTGAATGGTGTCCTTGAAAAATGTACTTAAGCGTTGAACATTTAGGGATTTGGCTACTTCTTTAAGCGGTATGTGTTCTGTAAAAAGCGCAACATACATTGCATCGCATCCCAACATCATAATGGCATCTCGGTTAAAATAGTCGCGCAGCATGTCGGTATGACCTTTATAGGCAATACCCGCCCGCATCCACGCCTCTTTGTGAATGGGCAGCGTTACTACGGCATCGACCTTTTTTTGTTCGGCTGTTTGAACGGCTTTGAGAAATGAAAGGTAGGAGTACAGACCGCTAGAGGCACAGATGCTTCCGGGTTGAATGGTAAAAAAACCGTTTACATGTAAAACAGCGAAGTCTTTAGGGATGGTTACATGTAAATGTGACGCTGCTTGTTCAAGCATGGTGTCATTGATACAGTAGAGCGGGTCACAAATGTTTTTAATGGTGTTGTGAGCTTTGAGCGCAATCTCAATACCTACGCCATTTAAATCACCGATACTTATGGCTACTTTTTTAGCGCACACACAGCGCCTTCATACTACGAACGGCATCGGCAAGACCCGTAAAGACGGAGCGTGCAATAATACTTTGTCCGATGTTGAGTTCGCTAATGTCGCTTATGGCGGCAATGGCGGTAACATTGTGATAGTTCAGCCCATGTCCTGCTGCTACGTCAAGCCCGAGGTGCCGGGCATGTTCGGCGGCGCGTTTGATGTCGCTAAGAGCCGAGAGCAGCATCGTTTCCAGAGTGCTTCGCGGCAGGTCAAGTGCTTCAATGCAGTGGTGTGAGTATGGCAGTGAGCTGTGCAGCATGGCATAAATATTGGCGTAATGTCCGGTGTGAAGCTCGACCATTTGGGCATTGAGCTGCCTGGAGAGTTCTACGGCTTCAATGCTCGGGTCAATAAATAAAGAGACGGGAATTTCATTGACATGTAATTTTTCAATAGTGATATCGAGGGCAAACTTTTGCCCTGCAACATCCAGACCGCCTTCGGTCGTAACTTCCGCGCGTTTTTCGGGAACTAATGTAGCACGATGCGGGTTAAGATCGCAGACAATGTCAATGATGTTCTCGTCAATGGCACACTCTAAATTGACCGGAAGCGATGCACTTTGAATAATGTTTTTGGCATCATCATCGTGAATATGGCGACGGTCTTCACGCAGATGAATAGTAATCTGATCGGCACCGTTTTGGGCGCAGACAGCCAGTGCCATCAGGGGGTCGGGGTCGTTGATTTTACGTGCTTCGCGCAGTACGGCAATATGGTCAATGTTGACACCTAGTGTCAGAGGTTTATGTATTTCGTTTGGCATAAAAATCCTTTTTAAAATCGCTGTAGCCGTCGGCTAAAATGGCTTCACGTGCCTCGTTCATGAGTTGGAGGTAGTAGTGAAGGTTGTGAAGTGATGCCAGACGAAAATAGGTCAGCTCTTTGGAGCGGTAGAGATGGTGCATGTAGGCACGACTGTAGCGTTGACAGGTATAACATTCGCATGTTTCATCAATTGCGGCAGTATCGAGCTTAAAAGCGGCACCTTTAATATTGATGCGTCCAAATGAGGTAAAGAGGGTGCCGTTTCGGGCATTTCTGGTCGGCATGACACAGTCAAACATATCAATACCACGCTCAATATTTTCAATCAGATCTTCAGGAGTACCGACCCCCATGAGGTAACGCGGTTTGTTTTGAGGCATGTATTGTACGGTATGTTCTACCGTGTGGTACATTGCTTCGTTGCATTCCCCGACACTGAGACCGCCAATGGCAAAACCGTCGTAATCCAGGGCGCACAGCTGCGTTGCCGACTGCGTACGAAATGCTTTGTCGGTACCGCCTTGAATAATGGCAAAAATATTTTGTTGCTGCCCAATGCCCTCACGCTGCTTCTTTCGAAAGTAGGTAATTGACTCCTCTGCCCATCGGGTAGTACGTTCAATAGAAGTTTTAATGCGCTCTTGTGTTGCGGGCAGGGCGACGAGATCATCTAAAATCATCATAATATCCGAGCCGAGATGGTGCTGAATGTCAATGACTTTTTGCGGCGTAAAAAAATGTTTGGAGCCGTCGATGTGGCTGCGAAACTCAATGCCGTTTTCTGTGGGTTTGGAGATATCACTCAAGCTAAATGCCTGAAAACCGCCGCTGTCGGTCAAAAAACTGTTGGGGTAGGTCGTAAAATCATGCAAGCCGCCCATGGAGGCTACCGTCTCGTCTCCGGGTCGCAGGTACATGTGGTAAGTATTTGCCAAAATAATCTTGGTATGCAATACATCCGTCATATCTCTCATGTCGAGTGCTTTTACCGTACCTACGGTACCTACCGGCATGAAAAACGGTGTCTGAATGGTTGAGTGGGCCGTGGTAATAGTACACGCACGTGCCTTGTCGCTGGTTGCTTCCACATGAAATTCCATTCGTCG
>QNZR01000125.1 GCA_003978475.1 Sulfurimonas sp. | reverse complement strand
TCCATCGGGTAGCGCTTGCCATCAACCGTATGTTCGCTGCCTTCATGAAAATGAAACTGCACCAGTGTAAACTCTTTGCCGTCAAGCAGTGCGGTAGATTTACCGTCGCTGTTGACCTGAATCGTATGTCCGTTATTGATAATATTTAAAGGAGCATCCGTATAACTGACAAAAATTCCGTCTACAACATCAGCTTTGGATGCTTTTGCGGTTGCAATATCAATGGGAGACTGACGCTCTCCATTCTCACAACGCTCAAAATCTTTTTTAAGTTTTCCCCAATCTTTAGGGCCGGTAGTACCGTCATACCCCCAATGCGGTTCGTGATGGCTGTGATCAACCTCAACAGCTGAGAGCGTAGTCACACATACTAAACCTGCAGCGACAATCGCCATGGAATTTTTACGTAGGAGTTGTCTCATTTCTATACCTCTTCAATATTAAAATTTTTAATACTTTAATATAAAATATGCTTGAATGGCAAGTTCACCTACTAAAGTTTTCAATAAGGAGAGTACGATGATACCTATAGTAACACCGTGATATTAAATTATTTTTTTTTGGTGTCTTTCACTTTTTTTAGTTTGTTATATTCTTCTAAAACCGCTGCCAGTGCCTCTTTAAAATTTTTTGTCGGGATGGCTCCGGGAATGGGCTGAAACATCGGCTCTCCATTGGGCAGAAGAAACCAGATCATCGGCGTGCCGCCGTTCCATAACTCTTGTGGAAACGCATCGCCGTCATCGGTATATGCCGTATTGGCAACAAATTTGTCATTGAGTGTCGCAATCACTTCAGCATCGCTTAGCGCCGTCTCTTCAAGTTGAACACAATAGCGACACGTATGTCGTGAAATAATAAACATGAATGGTTTATCTTCTTTTTTTGCACTCTCAAGGGCCTCTTTGTAACTCTTTTTCCAGTGGATGGAGTCCGTTTTTTTTGTTACGGCCACACTTGGACTAGAAGTAGCCTCCGCCATAAGTAAGCCACTTAAAAGCATCACACTCACCAAAATTTTTTTGATCATTTCATCGCCTTTTTAATAATTTCTTTTGCAATCTGCTGCGCATTCCTGGCTCTGACATCAATAATAATGTCTGCAAGAGCCTCATACTCGGGTGCTCGCTGCGCCAAAAGTTTTTTCGCTTTTTCCGGCGCTTTAAAGAGCGGTCGTTTGTTGAGTTTGCTTTCAGCATTGGGGTGGTCTAAAATCCGCTGATAGAGTGAATCAAAATCAGAATACAGATAGACTACCGTTCCGATAAGCTTGATATTCGGTACGGCGTAAAAGCCGCCTCCGGTTGATATGAGAGTATCGCGGACACTGTGCGAAAGCCAGGTGGCTACCCGACGCTCCAGGCTTCTAAAATACGCTTCGCCCTCATGCTTAAAAATTTTTTTAATCTTACGGTTTTCCATACTTTCAATAATATCATCCGTATCTAATGCCATCACACCGCTTTGCTTTACAATTTCTCGTGAGACGGTTCCTTTTCCCACGCCCATAAAACCTATTAAAAGTACGTTGTTCATGCCTGTCGTCTTTTACATGTAAATTTCTTGCCGCATTTTACTCCATTTAATTAAACAGATGCTTGCCGTTGTTACCTATACTGTCCTATTTCCCTTTACGGCACAATAGAGGTTATGGATTGCCTATAGCCGGGATATGCATGACATCACACGCGGACGTGCGGGCTTTAAATTGATACATCATAATGGATGCCGCAACGCCCACATTGAAACTTTTTATGCCCGGCATCATCTCAATTTGAACCAATACATCACATGCGTCAAGAATCTCACAAGAGAGTCCCGCACCCTCATGACCCATTAACAGAACCCACTTTGGCGGGACACGGACGTGAGCCAGGGGTACTGATTGAAGTGTCACTTCCGCAGCAAAAATGGTGTAGCCCATAATCTTTAAATATTCCAGTGTTGTCAGAATATCTGAATATACATGTATTTTTAACTTACTGACATACCCCATAGAGACTCTGAGCGCCCGCCTACTGTACGGGTGGGGTCCATGCGAAGGAACAAGATACGAATGAATCCCGATAGCCGCGGCACTGCGGGCAATGGATCCCATATTTTGAGTCGATGAGATTTCATCAAGCATCACAATATGGTCATCCAGATCACTTAACGCAGTTTCATCGGGGCGAATACCGTGCATCATAACATTATGATGAATTTTATGTCCGACAATGCGATGCATCATCGCTTTGGGGGCGACAAACAGATACTCAATATCCTGATGAGAAATGAGAGCTTCATGGGTGTCATAATACTCCTGAGTTGCCAAAATGCTTTTAATCACTATGGGGGCTTCAAGCAAGAGATTGACCACTTTGGGACTATCGGCTACAAAACTGTTATCTGCCCTAAAGGCGTTGTCTCTAAATCGATTGTATATCTGTATGGCATCTGAGTCAATGTCATCAATTGGTGTCAAATTCATCCTATTGCCCTTGTTGTAACGTTCTGTCATACCTATTGTACTCAGGCTGCCGGTGTCCGATTTTACAGAACATGGCACCAAAGACTCCGACAAAGGTTACAATGTTCTCCCATACCGTTAGTCATTGATAAGTGCGACTACGTCATCGACACTCAAAACTTTCCCCGTACTCACGACTTTTCCGTCTATGACAAGTCCCGGAGTGCTTACTACCTGATATTCCATGATAGTCATCATATCATCTACTTTTTCAATCTGGGCAAATTTGCCGCTTTTGGCAACAGCCTCTTTGACAACATTTTCCAAAGCAGCACATTTTGCACAACCTGTTCCTAACACTTCAATTTTCATTTGCTTTCCTTGTTATAATATGGCATTAAACAGATACCCAATAGCAATAATTCCGCTACCGACAATTCCAAAAAAGATGCCTATGAGTTTAAGAGAAATGATTTTTTTCAGTATCAATGCCTCCGGCAGACTTAGTGCCGTAACCGCCATCATAAAACTCAGTGCGGTTCCCAGCAGCATTCCCTTGGATGTCAGTACCTCTACCAAAGGCATCACACCGGCAGCATTGGAATACATTGGAATACCCATAATCACGGCTATGATAACAGCAAAGGGATTTCCTTCACCTGTATAACGAGCAATAAGGTCCGTTGGAATATAGCCGTGTATCCACGCACCAACACCAACACCGATAAGCACGTAAAGATAGATCTTTTTAAAAATATCATACGTATAATCCCAGGCTTCTTTGGCTCGTTCTTTCATAGAAAACCTGACCAAATCAGCCTCAAGCTTAGCATTGATTGGTTTAACATCCATTAAAATCTCTTTTTCCATCCCCATCTTCCCTATGAAGTAACCGCCCAGTATGGATACTAAAAGACCAAAGCCAATGTACATAACAGTCACTTTAAATCCAAAGAGTCCAAAAAGCATGGCAATGGCTATTTCGTTATTCATGGGCGCTGAAATCAGATAGCTAAAAGTGACCCCTATTGGAATACGCGCCTGAATAAACCCTAAAAAAAGAGGGATGGCGCTACAGGAACAAAAGGGTGTGATAATCCCGAAAAGTGACGCTCCCACATGACCATAAAGTGCTGACTTCCCTTGCAGATGGGCACGAACATATTCGGTATTTACCCACGTCCGCAAAAATGAAACCGCAAAAATAATACTCAGAAGCAAAAACCAGATTTTTACCGTGTCGTATATAAAAAAATGCGACGCATCTGCCAATTTTCCTTCGAGGCCTATAGTATTGTAGATAAACTCTTTGGAGAGTTCGTACCACATTTAGCAAAGCTCCTTTTTGACTACCGGCAGAAGTTCCTTCTCGATTAAATGCAATGTTTTTTCATACTCTTCTACCGCTTTACCGGATGGGTCATCAAAGCTTATATGCAGGGTTTTGACAGCCTTTGGGAACCTGGGACAGGTCTCTTTTGCATGGTCACATACCGTCACGACTAAATCAAACGGCGTATCAAGGACGGTCTCAATTACCTTTGAGTGATACGCTTCGCTCCAATAACCTCTCTCTTGTAAAAGAGCCTGTGCAGTTGGGTTGACAACACCGCTTGCCTTCACACCGGAGCTTTGGGCTTTGATGCACGCTCCGAGTTTTGCATTGATCAATGCCTCTGCCATAATTGAGCGGCAACTATTTCCTGTACATAAAATCAATACATTTTTTTTCATATTTTACACCCCTCGGTTTCAGATAGTTTTTTTAAAGGCGGCAGCTCAATATCCAAATAACGAATCTCTTGTAAAGCTTCATTGCGAAAACGGTCTAAAGGACTTCTAATCGAGTAATAGGCCCAGGTTCCTTTACGTTCTACACGCAAAAACCCGGCATCTTTTAAAATCTTGAGGTGGCGTGAAAGACGTGATTGAATCATATCGAGTGATGCTTGCATATCACAGACACACGTCTCCCCATAGTGATCTAAAAAACGCAATAGCAACACTCGTGTCTCATCATTAAGTGCAGCAACACTTTTTAAATAGATTTCCACGCTTCGGCTCCTTTTCAATAAGAAAGATTGTAGCAGAATAAAATAATTAAATCAAGATATGTTGATATTTAGATTTAATTCGAATGCATTATAGGCTACTACTCGTGCATTGCGTGTGCCTGTGTTTAAGATGGGATTTGTTTTTTTGAGCTCTTGTACATATTTTTGCCATCTCAGTCAGAGTGACCAGATAAGCTCCGGCGCGTACAAATAGTAAATGATAATGCTTTGACATCAAGCAAAAAGAATAAATTTCAAACCTATACTCCAAGCTAGCCTCTTGAATGATGCATAAAAAAAACGTTAGCCCCCGCAACGCCACGATTGACAATATGGTAAAAACCTCTCTTTTCTATTCTTTTTTTCGAGCCATTGGTTACTCTCTTATAAAGATCTGTATTAAAGTAAACCTCCGACCCTGGTGTTCTGTTAGATTATGTCCAAAAGTTTTGCTAAAATCCAATACACGATTTATAATTTTTCAGCGGCATTTAAATCAGTATGAATACACTCATGTGTGTTTTCAATTTTATCATTAAAAGAAAGCTCATTTCATACAGTTTCTTTTACAAAAAACAAAAGGGGGAATACCAAGCTCGATGCTGTCATCATTTATAAAAATACTTTTTTTTTCTTGGATTAAGGAGTCCTCTTTTCGTATTCGCATCTCCTCGGTACTTTCGTTTTTTACATGTAAAGAAATTTCATTTTTGTTTTTACTACTCATGATAAAGAATCCTTTGTGTTTTATAAATAGTGTCTAAC
>QNZR01000213.1 GCA_003978475.1 Sulfurimonas sp. | reverse complement strand
AATACCGAGGTATCGGGAAGAAAATGGAACATCGGTTTTTTCTCTATCGGATCGACATTCACAGCGGCGGCAAGCCCGTAAACCAAGAGTTTAAGCTCACCGTCTTCAACACGCCGTACCCCGCAAATACCGTATTCACCTTCTGAAAGTTTGCAGGCGTGTGCACAGGCTTGACAAAGAATGTCACCGTTGTGTAATGTTTTACTTAACCAGGCAGATGCAGACATGGGAGACTCCTTTAATCAATAGGGTATGTCAATGATACTATTTATTTTCATTGTTCTCATATAAAATGATATAATAAAAAAAATTAAAGGAGTATCGTATGGATTTAATGGGTATGGCGAGTGATTTTCTTAAAGGAAACAGTGCTGAAGGCGGTAGTGATGTTATGGGTGCGCTCTCTCAACTTATCGGCGAGGGAGACAGTCTGAATTTAGAGTCACTTTTAGAGAGTATGGGGGGTGCATCAGGTTTGGGTGATATTGCGGCATCATGGTTGGGTAACGGTGAGAATTTGCCGATTTCAACGGAGCAGATCAGTGCGCTTTTTGGTAGTGAAAAATTGAGTAATTTTGCATCAAGCCTGGGCGTAGATACGGATTCGGCAATGGAAACGATTGCTCAGGCACTGCCCAATTTGGTCGATAGCAGCAGCCCGGATGGGACTTTGGTTTCGATGGACTCTATGGAGGATGTTATGAACCTTGCAAAGCGATTTTTTTCATAATTTAAGCTATAATCTCCCATAATTAATAAAATATGGAGTCTATTGTGCAAGCAGAACCAATGACCAAATTTGGTTATGAGAGATTATCACGTGAGCTCAATCACCTAAAAACGGTGGAACGTCCGAGAGTGGTCAAAGCAATTGAGGCGGCGGTGGAACTGGGTGATCTAAAAGAGAATGCCGAATACCATGCAGCTAAAGAGCAGCAGGCAAGTATTGACAACCGTCTGAATGATTTAACAGATCTGATAGGACGGGCGCAAATTGTTGACCCCTCGGAGTTGGAGCATTCACGAATTAGTTTTGGTTCCACGGTGGTGCTGTGCGATCTTGATACCGATGAAGAGGTGACCTATACTATTGTAGGCGGCTGCGAGAGCAACCCGGATTACGGGCTTATATCATTTCACTCACCTTTGGCAAAACAACTTTTGGGTAAAGAGGAGGGTGATGATTTTAAAGCCCAGCTTCCCGGCGGTGTGAAAGCGTTTGAAATTCTGGAAGTCAAATACCAGGATATTGTGTTTGAGTGCCATGAGTAAGCGCATTAATGTTGCCGTTGTCGGTGCAAGCGGTTATACGGGACTAGAACTGCTAAAAATTCTCATTAACCACCCTGTCTTTGCCGTTACCTATGTCGCAACGAGTGAAGGCGGTATGGATCTTGATGTGTTGCATCCTTCTTTTAAAGATGTATTTACATGTAGCGTGGAAAAAGCGGATACGGCAGCCATAATCTCTCGTTGTGATCTAGCATTTTTGGCACTGCCGCATCAGACTTCCATGACCTTTGTCAAAGCACTGTTGCCTCATGGCGTTAAGGTGGTCGATCTCTCTGCAGACTACCGACTGGAGCAGGATACCTATGAAGCATATTATTGTCCCCATGAAGATAAAGAGCATTTAAGCCGTGCGGTATACGGGCTTCCTGAGCTGTATCGTGAGCGTATTAAAACGGCATCACTTGTGGCAAACCCGGGATGTTACCCGACAGCAGCTATTTTAGGATTGCTGCCGTTTTTACCTTACATTGATGAAAGCTTTCCTGTTTTTATTGATGCCAAAAGCGGTGTCAGCGGTGCCGGAAAAACCTGTTCTGCCGCGACACATTTTAATGGCATTAATGAAAATATTTTTGCTTACAAGGTACTCTCCCACCGTCATGAGCCCGAGATTAAAGAGAAATTGCGTCATCATAGCGGCACCGCGTTCGATATTAATTTTGTGCCCCATCTCATTCCGGCAACACGCGGTGAACTGATTGATGCGTACATGCTGCTGAAGCAAGAGATTGATCCGCTTGAGATTCTTAAGACCTATTATGACAACGAGCCGTTTGTTAGAATTTTTGACACACCGGTGAATATTAAGTCGTGTGCGGGAACCCATTTTTGCGATATTTATGCTCAGCGTAAAGGGAGCAAGCTGTATGTTAACAGCAGTGTCGATAATATTTTACGAGGCTCGTCATCTCAGGCTGTTGCCAATGCCAACCTAATGATGGGGCTTGATGAGGCGTTGGCACTGCCTACCATTGCGTATGTCCCCTAAGGGTTATGTGCTTAAAACGGGTGCGGTACTGATTGCCGATGCCCATTACAGTGATGTCCACCCTGAATTTCTTGACTTTTTAAAAGCGATTGACTCCGGTACGATTGTCACATCGCAGCTTATCTTAATGGGAGATATTTTCGATCTGCTTTTTGGTCATATCCCTTTGACGCAGCAACGCAATGGTGAGGCCATTGCACTGATTAACTCGCTGTCGAAGAAAATTGAGATTCTCTACCTTGAAGGCAACCACGATTTTCAGCTTCATGCTATTTTTCCCAATATTGAGGTTATTCCCATAGAGCAGCAACCTTTGCTTTGTCACTACAAGCATCAAAAAATATTGCTTGCTCATGGTGATTATCGGGGTACATGGAGTTACCGACTCTATCTTTTTCTCATTCGATCATCAGTCGTTCTTCGGCTTTTAAACGGTATTGACCGTCTCACCAATCATGCCATTATCAAACGACTCGACAGCCGTTTACGGCAAAAAAACCACTGCCGTAGTATTCCAAATTTTCAGGAAAAAACCGATGCTCACCAAGAGCTGTTGGCGCGTTATGGGTGTCGTTATGTTATTGAAGGGCACTTTCACCAAAACCGCACCTTTCATTATGAGACCTTTGAATATATCAATCTGGCTGCTTTTGCTTGCAATCAAAGATACTTTGTTGTACAATGCGAAAACAAACAAGAACTGTTACAAGAGGTTTTTTTTAAATAAGGAGCATAGATGAAGGCTCATGATGATGTTCTCAAGGTCGGTACCAATGAGATGGAGTTGGTGGACTTTCGCATTTTAAAGCGAGACGGAGACGAAGTTTATGAAGGAATTTACGGCATTAATGTCTCTAAAGTACGGGAGATTATACGGGTTCCGAAATTAACGGAACTTCCCGGGGTTCCAGAGTTTATTGAAGGCATATTTGATTTGCGCGGTGTGGTGATTCCCGTTGTTAATCTTGCGAAATGGATGGGTGTTGATGAACCTGAAGATGCAGTAAAAAATTCCCGAGTGATTATTACCGAGTTCAATAATGTTCTAATTGGTTTTGTTGTTCATGATGCCAAGCGCATTCGACGTATTAACTGGAAAGATATTGAACCGGCATCGTTTGCCGGACGTATTGGCGGTGATGCCCTCGATCAGAGTAAAATTACCGGAGTGACTCGCATTGAAGATGACTCGGTATTATTAATTTTAGATTTAGAGTCGGTGGTACAGGATTTAGGACTCTATCAGCCCAATTCGGGTGAAGTACCCAAAGACGAGTATGATTTCAGTGGTTTGGTACTGTTGTTAGATGACAGCTCAACGGCACGAAAAATTGTTAAAGAGGCACTGGAAAAAATGGGTTTTCAAGTCGTAGAAGCCAGTGACGGTCAAGAAGGGCTCACGAAGCTGGAGGAGCTGTATGGTATGTATGCAGAGAGTCTTGATGTGCATTTGCGACTCATTGTGTCTGATGTTGAAATGCCGTTAATGGACGGATTTCATTTTGCCGCCAATGTGAAAGCGGACAAGCGTTTTAGCAATGTTCCCATTGTCTTTAACTCCTCGATCAGTGATCATTTTAGTGAAGCACGGGGTAAAGATGCCGGTGGCGAAGCCTATTTGGTGAAGTTTGATGCAAGTTCGTTTTATGATGAAGTGGCACGTGTTGTACGTGCGCATGTGTAAGTAAGGAGTGAGATATGGATGAATTTCAAGAGATATTACAAGATTTTTTAGTAGAGTCGTTTGAGCTGATTGAACAGCTCGACCAAGACCTGGTAGAACTGGAATCAACACCTGAAGACTTGGAGTTGCTCAATCGTATTTTTAGAGTCGCACATACGGTTAAAGGTGCGAGCTCCTTTCTTAACTTTGATGTACTGACCCACTTAACACATCATATGGAAGATGTGCTCAATAAAGCACGTCACGGTGAGTTGATTATTACTCCTGATATTATGGATGTGGTATTGGAATCGATTGATTTAATGAAAAGTTTGCTCCATACCATTCGTGATACCAGCAGTGATGGCGGCATTGATGTCTCTGAGTGTGTCAAGCGACTTGATATTGCTGCCGGCGGTGAAGGCGATGTGGAGGTTGTGGCAACACAGCAGAGCTCTGAGCCGGAGGCTGCTGTTGAGACGCAGGAGTGTGCCGCTGATGAGGACGAACCTAATTATGACGATATGAGTGATGATGAAGTAGAAGCTGAGATTGAACGACTTCTGGCTGAACGCAAAGCAGCAGACAAAGCCAAGCGTGAAGCAAAAAAAGCGGCTTCAGGCGAGGGCGAAAAGAAACAGGAGCCTGTCTCGCCGCCGCCTGCTGCTCCCAAGGCAGGGAATGCCGACAAAAAAGGATCAAAAAAAGAGGAGCCTAAAGCAGCACCGGCTGTAAAAAAAGCAGCGACGACCGTTGAGCAGACCATTCGTGTTGATGTCAAACGACTCGATCACCTGATGAACCTGATTGGGGAATTGGTATTGGGAAAAAACCGCCTGATTAAAATTAATGATGACGTTGAGGAGCGTTATGAGGGTGAAGAGTTTCTTGAAGAGTTAAATCAGGTTGTTTCGATTGTCTCTTTAGTGACAACCGATTTGCAAATTGCGGTGATGAAGACACGGATGCTTCCCATCGGTAAGGTATTTAACAAGTTTCCCCGCATGATTCGTGACCTCTCTCGTGAGCTCGATAAAAAAATTGAGTTGGTCATTAGCGGTGAAGATACGGAGCTTGACAAGTCCATTGTTGAGGAGATTGGTGATCCGCTGGTACATATTATCCGCAACTCGTGTGATCATGGTATTGAGCCTTTAGAGACACGTCTGGAAGCAGGTAAAAGTGAAACGGGTACCATTAACCTCAAAGCATACAATGAAGGCAACCATATTGTCATTCAAATTATTGATGACGGGAAAGGACTTAATCCGGAGGCTTTAAAGGATATTGCGGTCAATAAAGGGGTAATTACCGAAAAAGAGGCCGATAAAATGGGTGAGAAAGAGGC
>QNZR01000182.1 GCA_003978475.1 Sulfurimonas sp. | reverse complement strand
TACATTTATCTTGTGGTTAGGCTGGTTCGGCTTTAATGGCGGCTCGGTGCTTGCTATGGGAACCAAAGAAGATGTTGATTCCATTGCATCGGTGTTTGCTGCGACCAATATGGCTGCTGCTACGGGTGCGGTTACTGCGGCGATTATTACGCAGTTAAAGTATGGAAAAGTCGATTTGACCATGGTTTTAAACGGTGCGCTTGGTGGTTTGGTGGCAGTGACTGCCGGTCCGGATTTGGGGATGTTTGTTGCCTTTATTGACGGTTTGGTGGCTGCGGTGTTAGTCGTGGTTGCGGTATCGTTTTTTGACAAACTGAGAATTGATGACCCCGTCGGTGCGTTGTCGGTACACCTGGTCAATGGTATTTGGGGAACGTTGGCGGTTGGTATTTTCAATGCCGATGTGAGCTTACTGGCACAGGTTAAAGGCATTGTTGCTGTGGGACTGTTTACGTTTACGGCATCATTTGCTGTCTGGTATATCATTAAACTGGTTGTCGGGCTGCGCGTGAGTGAGCAAGAAGAGTATGACGGTGAAGATCAGCATGAAACCGGTCTTGAAGCGTATCCGGAATTTGCAAAAAACCTGAAATAAGGCTACAATTTCCAAACCTTGCAGGGGATTCCCCTGCTATAATGTAAACTAGTTACGGAGCAGAATATATGAAAAAAATCGAAGCGGTTATTAAACCATTTAAACTTGAAGATGTTAAAGATGCCCTTGCAGAGATCGGAATTACGGGAATGACGGTCAGTGAAGTCAAAGGGTACGGTCGTCAAAAAGGTCACAGTGAACTCTATCGCGGTGCAGAGTATGTTGTGGACTTTCTTCCAAAAATCAAGATGGAGATGGTGGTTGATGAAGAGAATGTCGAGCAGGTCATCAACACGGTGGTCGAAGCTGCCCGTACCGGAAAAATCGGTGATGGAAAAATCTTTGTTAGCGATATTGATAAAATTGTACGTATCCGTACCGGAGAAACCGATTCCGAAGCCGTATAACTACTGCTATTAACTTTTTAGGGTGATTTCCCAGTCACCTTAGATTCTCTTATTTATGCTTTTTTCGTTAAGATGTCTTTACTTTTTTTTAAAGGAAAGATATGGAAGACTTCTCTTATGTGATTGATACCTTCTTTGCGCTATTTGCAATGACCCTCATTATTTTCATGGTACCGGGATTTGCCATGCTTGAAGCCGGTTTGGTACGTACTAAAAATGTATCTGCCGTATTGACGATTAATGTGATGATCTATGCCGTAGCGTCCATGACCTTCTTTCTGGTGGGCTACTCGTTGGCATTTGGCTCATGGGAAAACAGTGCGATGAGTATGTATGCGGCATTTTTGTTTCAGATGGCATTTGTCGGTAAAACGGTCAACATTATGAGTGGCGGGGTGAGTGAGCGGGTTCGTATGATTCCTTTAGCGCTTTTTACCGTCGTCATGGCAGCACTGATCTACCCGGTGGTCGTCAATATTTCCTGGGGTGCAGATATGCTAGAAGGTACATTCCTGGATCTCAATATGTATGATCTAGCAGGCTCAACCGTCATTCACTCTACCGGCGGTTGGGCATTGTTGGCAGCCATTCTCATTATTGGATCACGTCGCGGACGCTATACTGAGGGTAAAATACGCGTGGTTCCGGCTTCGAATATTCCCCTGGTAGTTTTGGGTGCGCTACTGCTGTGGATCGGTTGGTTTGGATTTAACGGCGGTTCGGTAGGGTCTATTGCCTCCAAAGAGAGTGCCGATACCGTGGCGCTCACCATTATGAATACCAATACAGCCGGACTTGCCGGTGCTCTTGTTGCCGGCATAATTATGTACGTTCGTTACAAACTTTTCGATATTACTATGATTTTAAACGGTGCTTTGGGCGGTTTGGTTGCTATTACGGCGGGACCGGATCTGTACAATATGTATGTACCGATTCTTATTGGTGCCATCGGCGGTGCGTTGGTTGTTCTGGCTGTGCCATGGTTCGATAAATTGAAACTGGATGATCCGGTTGGTGCCTTGTCGGTACACCTGATCAATGGTATCTGGGGAACGTTGGCGGTAGGTCTGTTTGTGTCAGAGATCTCTTTTTGGGATCAGCTTAAAGGGGTTGTTTTGGTCGCTGCTTTTGTCTTTCCGGTATCGTATGGCGTGTTAAAAACAATCAATCTGTTTTTTCCGTATCGTGCCGATGACGAGATGCAAGTTCAGGGACTCGATGTCAGCGAGTGCGGTGTTGAAGCCTATCCGGAGTTCAAACGCGCTATTTAACGCTTTTGTAACTCTAGTTGTTTTATAATGGGTCTATGTTACGCCACAGCACATCATTTTTGGTTTCGCTTATTCTGCATGGAACACTGCTGGCGGGGGTATTGATACTGTATGAGATGTATCGGATTGCTCCCAAAAGCGAGGTGGAACATCGTGTCTGTCTCTGTCTGGAACAGGTTGTGGATGTGGCTCCCGTGCCGGCTCTCCAGACGCAGCCTGAGGAGATGCCCAGACAACAGCCCACTCCCAAGCCTGTGTCATCGCCACCACCTCCGTCACCGCCGCAAACCCGTCCTTCACCTGTGATACCTCCAAAGAGTATCAAAGAGCCTTCCAACGTGCCAAAAACACCAGCACGTGTTGCCGTGCCCCGGAAGAAACCGGAGACGGCAGAAGCAAACGTGCCTCCTGCTGCAACGGCACCTCCTATGCAGGAGCATATTATGCCGACAACTTCCCGTCAAAAAGTGCATCATACGAAAGCTGAGACAACGCCAAATGCGATTGCCGTGCCGACGGCGGTAACGACATCAAGCATACAGGAACGTTATTTAGATGAGCATTTAGAAGTGATTTCACAACTGCTCAGACGTCATCTGTATTATCCGAAACGTGCCCGCAAGCGTCATATAGAAGGTAGTGTCGTGATAGTTTTTACCTTGTTGCCAAACGGTAATATCGGTACTGTCGATGTTAAAAAAAGCAGTTCACGAACCATTTTGGATCGTGCTGCAATCAAGACCATTTTAAAGCTTTCAGGCAAGGTACCCCAACCCTCACAAGCGATTACCATAGAGATCCCCATACGGTTTCGGTTACGATCATGAGCAGGGATTTTTTGATGCAAAGTGAGCAACTGAAGCAACTTATTAACCGCAACGGTGTAAAATTTGAAACTTATATAAAGGAAAATAGATGAAATCCCATACACTCTTGATGCCGTTGGATATGCATCTGCACCTTCGAGACGGTGTGATGCTTGAGACGGTTGCACCGCTTACCTCCTATAGTTTTAGCGGTGCTGTTGTCATGCCGAATCTGGTTCCACCGGTCACTACCAAAGAGGCGCTTAGAGCGTACAAAAAACGTATTTATGCAGCTCTGGGGCGGCTTGAAGATGCCAATGACGTGCTAATGGTCGATGATTTTTTTGAACCCTACATGACGCTTTTTTACCAAAACTATGATCGTGCATTTTTAGAAGAGATGGCAGATGAGATTGCGGCACTCAAACTGTACCCTGCCGGTATTACAACCAATAGCGACAGCGGGGTAAAGACTTTTGATCTTGAGATTATGCGCCCGACACTGGAGGCGATGAGTGATTTGGATATTCCTTTGTGTGTCCATGGAGAAACAGATGGTTTTGTGATGGATCGTGAAGCGGAATTTATGAGTATTTACGAGATGCTGGCATCGCATTTTCCCAAACTCAAAATCATTATGGAGCATATTACGACCAAAGAGGCGGCGGCAATGCTTGAGCGGTATCCCAATTTGTATGCGACCATTACCGTGCATCATCTGCTCATAACCCTGGATGATGTTGCCGGCGGTATGTTGCAGCCGCATCTGTTTTGCAAACCCATTGCCAAGCGCCCTGAAGATCGGGAAGCTCTTTTGCATCTGGCACTCAATGCACATCCTAAAGTCATGTTCGGTTCTGATTCGGCACCCCATCCGCAACATGCCAAAGAGACATGTGGTTGTGCGGCAGGTGTGTTTACGGCACCGATTGCCCTGCAGCTGTTATGTGAACTGTTTGATGCCTACGGAAAATTAGACAATTTGCAGAGTTTTGTGAGTGACAATGCCCAGAGTATTTACGGGATTTGTCCGGAATTTAAAGAGGTGGTTTTAGTCGAAACGCCTTTTACGGTGCCGGAACATTACGGGAAGGTGATACCGATGTATGCGGGCGAGACTCTGGCGTGGTCAATCAGTGACATTGAATAACGTTCTGCTACTCGAAGACGACATACTTTTTGGAGAATCCTTACAGGATCTGCTTGAAGAGGCATGTTATGAGGTGGTGCTGTGTCGTAACGGTCAAGAAGCCCTTGACGCTACCTTTGAAATGAAATTCGATATCTATCTTCTTGATATCAATGTGCCCCTAATAGACGGCATCTCTCTTTTAACGGAGTTGCGTCACAGCGATGACGGTACTCCGGCAATATTTTTGACATCCCATACTGAAAAAGAGATGATGGTGCGGGGCTTTTGCAGTGGTGCGGATGATTATCTGAAAAAGCCTTTTGATACCGATGAGTTACTATTGCGCATGAAGGCACTGTTGCAGCGCAGGGTGTATGTCTGTGATGCATACGGTACATTGCGTCTGGATCATCAGCAACAACGGGCATTTAATCATGACAAAGAGCTGGATCTTTCGGTCAAAGAGTATGCACTGCTCTCGCTGCTGGTGCGACATGCGGGTAAGGTGGTGACCAAAGCGATGATTGCCGAAGCGCTTTGGAGTGCGTCGCAAAGTGTGAGCGATGGTGCTGTTCGTGTCTATATTAACCGCCTAAAAAGGGCACTGGATTCAATGACCATTGAAAACATACGAGGTGTGGGGTATCGTCTTGTTTCGTGAAGTGACACTGGCGATTATACTGTTTTATGTCATTACGGTGATGCTGTTTGTCAGTGGCTTTTATTATGTCCATACGGTGCTTGGCGTGACAAATATACTGCCCGTTTTTCTGATGATCTTCTTGTTGAGTATTGTGATAGCAACCATGATAGCAACCCTTTCCATAGAGCCGTTAAAAGATCACTTTGAAAAACTTGAGCACCTCTCCAAAGAGATCCTGCATGAGCTGAACCTTCCTATTAGTACCATCAACGCCAACACGGCAATGTTGCGAAAAGGGCTTAGCGATGTTAAAAGCCTCAAACGGCTTGAGCGTATTGAGGGGGCATGTACCCTGCTGTATGAGCGTTACGGTGAATTAGACTATCTGATTAAAAAACAGATGCAGCAAGAGACCATCGAAGCGGTGGAGTTACAAGCGTTCATAGCATCCCGATTGCGT
>QNZR01000196.1 GCA_003978475.1 Sulfurimonas sp. | reverse complement strand
GATCCGTTTATTTTTGATGTATCGCATCAGGCCTATGCGCATAAACTATTGACGAATCGCTGGGAAGACTTTGAGACGTTACGGCAGTTTGGCGGCATCTGCGGATATACCAAGCCGAGTGAATCGGAATATGACTACTTTGTAGCCGGTCACAGCTCTACGTCTATTTCACTGGGTGTGGGTGCGGCAAAAGCTATTGCGCTCAAAAAGGAGAGTGAGGAGCGTATTCCCGTTGCAGTCATCGGCGACGGCTCCATCAGTGCCGGTATGGCGTATGAGGCAATGAATGAGCTGGGTGATTTAAAGCTGCCGATGATTATTATTTTAAATGACAACGAGATGAGTATTGCCAAGCCTATCGGTGCGGTAAGTCGCATGTTGTCTTCGGCTATGGCGAGTCCGTTCTATCAGAAATTTCGTAGCAATATGGAGCAATTTGTCGACAATTTCGGCGATAGTGCCCATTATATGGCAAAACGCTTTGAAGAGTCCTTTAAGCTTATTACTCCGGGTATTTTGTTTGAAGAGATGGGAATTGAATATATCGGTCCTATTGACGGACACAATTTACCGCAGCTTATTGAAAATTACGAGTTGGCAAAACAGATGCGCCGACCGGTCATTTTACATGTACAAACACTTAAGGGCAAAGGGTATGAAATTGCCGAAGGTCAGAACGAAAAATGGCACGGTGTCGGTCCTTTCGATATACGAAGCGGAACCAGCTGTAAACAAAACAGTGCTAAAAGTACGACGGAAATCTATTCAGAAGCCCTGTTGCATACGGCACAACATAACGACAACATCGTCGGGGTGACGGCGGCGATGCCGAGTGGAACGGGCATGTCGGCATTAATAGAAGCCTTTCCGGAACGGTTTTGGGATGTGGCCATTGCCGAGCAGCATGCCGTTACTTCTATGGCGGCTCTGGCAAAAGAGGGCTTTAAACCGTTTTGTACCATCTATTCGACCTTTATTCAGCGTGGGTATGATCAGGTGATTCATGATGTCTGCTTAATGAACCTGCCGGTTGTCTTTGCCTTGGATCGTGCCGGTATTGTCGGAGAGGACGGCGAGACGCATCAGGGAGTTTTTGATATTAGCTTTTTGCGTGCCATTCCCAATATGACACTCTTTGCACCGCGAGATGAAAAATCGATGCATCAGGCTGTCGGTTTTGCCGCGACATTTGAGACCCCGTGCGCCTTTCGCTACCCGCGTGGCAGCTTTTTTGATGTGATGTTACCGGAATCACAACCCTTTAGTTTTGGAAAATCACAACTGCTGATTTCACACGAGAGTGAGATACTTTTCATTGGCTACGGTAATGGTGTAGGACGGGCTAAAGCAACAATGGATCTGCTGGATGCCAAGGTGGCACTTTTGGATTTACGTTTTGTCAAACCACTTGATGTCACGCTGTTAAAGCAGCTTGCACAGCAGCATAAACGGTGGTATATTTTTAGTGATTCTGCCAAAACGGGCGGCGTTGGAAGTGCCATTTTGGAGTTCCTCAATGCAGAAAATATCCTTCATGTCAAAGTGGTTACCTTTGAGTATGATGATGCCTTCATTACCCATGGAAATACCGCATTGGTTGAAGAATCACTAGGGCTGCTTCCTAAGCAATTAGCCAAGCGCATTAAGTAGCAGGCGTTCGCATCACCCCCATAAAGAGAATCTGCCCACTCAGAGTATCTTTAATAAAAAAGATAAATGGTCTGTTGATATTAAAAACAATAGGTTCAGGAGGCTTGGTGACATTAGCATCTATAACGACCGTAGCAGCTGTGGCTTCAGTCCCTTTTTCATCTACTTTAATAAAGGCTTTGTGTAAAACAGCATCTATTTTTAGCGTTGTATTTGACAGGTTGCTAAAGTCGGCACTCGCTAAAAAAGGTTGGTTCATTCCTAGCATTTTTAGGTACTCTTTAATGTTGTAAAGAGGAGTATGAAACTCAAACTTTGGCATTTTTAGTGCTATGTTTTTAGAGGTCATGTTTTCTTGAGTTTGTCGATAGATGCGCTCTATGTTATTGATGGCATTGCTAAAGGCTCCTTCATCTGGAAGTATGATGAGCATTGAGCTTCTGTTTTTTTGGTAAGGTACATTGATTGCCTGATAGTTGTCTGTTTTGAAGTATTGGTAGTACAACTCTCTTTGATTCATAAAAGCTATCTCATGGGTAGAGCCGTCTTCTGCTGTAAACGTAGCATTTTTAGTGTCATCTTCATAAAATTCAGACTGCCATCGTCCTTTAAAGTAAACTGCATTGGTAAGCACAAGGAGTGTTGTCTCATCAATTTCTCCTTTAGGAATGATATCTTTGATGCGTTCATGGGTTTTTTCTTCTACCCAGTTATTGATAGCGATTCTTGATGCTTCTGTCTGGTTAACATAGTCCAATGTTTTAACGTTAGCACCATAGTTCACCTTGATGGTATTGAGGTAGCTATCTAAAACAGGAAAATCTTTTTGCGGCCACATTGCGTTTGCCACTTCAAAAGTGTAGTTTTCATCATTTTGGTTTAAGTGCAGGTCTAAACCATTAAAACGGTTATGGAGTTGTTCTTCCTGGTTTATGTCAAAGTTTAACACAGAAGCCATCTCTGTTTTGGTGTCACCGTTTGCCCCGGCATAAACCACTGCTAAAGCTTCAGTAATACTATAAGGAGAGAAAAAGATATTGCCTGTCTCATTATCATAAAGTTTGTCAAATAGAGTAAAGGCAAATTGGTTGTTACTGTCTGCGAGAGTTAGCAACTCATCATGACTCACTTGAGGTGCGAGGTTTCTAGCTAGATTTGACTCTAGGGTAGTGATGTTGCTGTTACTGCTGGTATCATTCTTACTATCTTCCGTACACCCTGTCAGTAATATAAAAGATAGACCTATAGGCAAGAATATGGTGGCGATGTGTCTCATTTTTTCTCCTTTTTGTACATTGGATCAGCCGTACCGCGTCACAGCTTTGCAAAGTATGGTAGTAACGGCTACTATTATATACTATATACTATATACTATATACTCATTCTTAATTATGAACGCAACATAATAATACCGGCTTGACGTCCTGTTACACCGCCATCAGCGCGATATGAGAAAAAAGTGTGATGCTCGCAAGATGTGCAATGCTCCATGACTTCAATATGATGCTTTCTAACACCACACTCTTGCAGCTGTTGTATGAGAATGTGATTTACATGTAAATACAAGCTGTCTTCTTTTTGTAATACCGCATGAGCATATCCCAAAATTTTTGCCTCTTCATATATTTTCTCATTCACCTCATAACAGTTCTGACAAATGCAAGGGCCTAAAACGGCAATGATGTTCTCGCGCTTGCTATTACAATGTTCTGCCATCATAGTAATGCTGTTGTTGATGATATTTTGAAATGCTCCAACACGTCCGGCATGAATAGCGGCAATGGTGTGAGATGCTTTCTCATAAAGCAGTATGGGGGTACAATCTGCCGTCATGACCATTAAGGGAATGTTGGGCTTATTGGTAATGATGGCATCGCACTCGATGGGTGTTGTGAAGTTATGCTCTGTATTGACGCAGACTACTTTATTGGAATGCATCTGTGTCATATGAACAAGACTTTCAGCATGGTAATGCAGTTGTGAAGCGAGTGCCTGGTGATTGGCAATGACACGATGGGTGTCATCACCTACATGAAAGGCAATATTGTTATGTTTTCTACATGTAAATGCGTGCGTTAGTGACACATGGCACAGGAGTTTGCTTTGTAATAGCTTCATGCATTCAAGTATAACACAAAAATTAGCTACAATATAAAAAAATAAAAGGCATATTTTTGAGTCAATTAAGTATGTTACCTATTAGGCTTGACGGCGATGATATTATTCAAAAACGCCATGAGATACGAGACTATTTTCATAATACATGTCATCTTTATGAGTTGTTGTTTACCATGTTTGAAGACGACTCGGTTTTTTATCAACAGTCTGAACTAACCCGTCATCCCATGATTTTTTATTTTGGACATACGGCGACGTTCTTTATTAACAAACTCATACTCGGCGGTATCATTACCGAGCGTCTCAACCCGAATTTTGAGTCAATGTTTGCCGTCGGTGTTGACGAGATGCATTGGGATGATCTTAATGCCGAACATTACCGATGGCCGGACGTTGCAGAAGTTCGGGCGTATCGCCATCAGGTACGCACACTCGTGGATGAGCTGATTATGACCCTGCCGCTTACTTTGCCGCTTACTCAGGAAGATCCAATGTGGATTATTTTAATGGGCATTGAGCATGAGCGCATTCATATTGAGACATCGAGTGTCTTGCACCGTCAACTTGATATCACAGCGGTTCACCCTATTGATGCACTGCGTATATCGCCGCATCGTGGTGATGCGCCTCAAAACGTGATGATCGCACTCAGCGGCGCTAGGGTACGTTTGGGAAAAGAGAAGTCACATCCTCTCTACGGCTGGGATAACGAATATGGTGAAGAACATATCGAGGTCGCACCGTTTGAAGTCTCAAAATATTTGGTGAGCAATGCAGAGTTTATGGCATTTGTTGAGGACGGCGGTTATGAGAACAGCGCTTATTGGGATGAAGAAGGCGAACGGTTTCTGCGTGTAAGCGGTGCGACGCATCCCTCGTTTTGGGTGCCTCAGGATGATGGCAGTTTTAAATATCGAGCGCTGTGTGAAGAGATTGCCATGCCAATGAATTGGCCTGTTGATGTCAACGCGCTCGAAGCCATGGCATTTTGCCGGTGGAAATCGCAGCACGACGGTATAAGCTATACCTTGCCAAGCGAAGCACAGTGGTACCGAATGTATGCGTTGTCATCTCTTCAGGAGTGTCCGGACTTTAACGAGAGCCGTGCCAATATTAATTTGGCGCACTATGCTTCGGCAACGGCAGTTGATGAGTTTGCTCACGGCGAGCTGTATGATGTTGTCGGTAATGTGTGGCAGTGGACCCGTACTCCCATCGATGCGTTTAGCGGGTTTGCGGTCCATCCTATTTATGATGATTTTTCAACGCCGACATTTGACGGACGGCACAATCTTATGAAAGGGGGCTCGTTTATTAGCAACGGCAATGAGATAATGTACCATTCCCGTTATGCATTTCGTCGCCATTTTTATCAGCATGCGGGTTTTCGTTATGTTCAAGATGAGATGCCGGAGTTCGAGTCGGACAATATTTATGAAAGCGATGCTCTGGTCTCGCAGTATTGTGACTTTCACTATGGAGAAACCTATTTTGACGTAGCGAATTTCGCTAAAAAATGTGCCGAATTAGCGGCCCATTATGCGCAGGATACCGCAATGCGGAAGGCGCTGG
>QNZR01000153.1 GCA_003978475.1 Sulfurimonas sp. | reverse complement strand
TGGTGAAAATCATAATGATGAATATAGCTATAGTGTTCCCGATGCAGTGCGGACAGCTTTCCCGTTTGTGTTGCCGTAATAAAAAAGCCCGTTGTCGCCGTGTCCCGCACGGAAATATTTCCATAACCCACGCCGTGGTGCTCCCCAATAAAGCCTAAGGCAAAGAGATGTGAGCGTATCGGCTCTATGGTTGTGTAGGCTGTAAAGTAGGGGGCATTTACACTGGAGTGCTCGACTTTATATTTAACGACACCCTCATCCATTACTGTAGTGCCTTAATGGCTTTTTCGTTGGCGTCAATGAGACCGGCTTCGGTAATGAGTGCCGTAATCAGACGCGCCGGCGTGACGTCAAAAGCATAGTTGGCACCTTTGGCGTGGTGCGGGGTAATGCGCAATTCGCGAAGCGTTCCCTGGCGGTCAATACCGCGTATCATGTGAATCTCGTCCTCACTGCGCCGTTCAATATCAATCTCGTTAATGCCGTTACAGCTTTGAAAGTCAAAAGTACTTAATGGAAGGGCGACATAAAAGGGTACGTGGTTGTCTTGTGCCGCCAGGGCTTTAAGATAGGTACCGATCTTGTTGGCGACGTCACCGCAGCGGGTGACACGGTCAGCTCCGGTAATCACCATATCGACCTTGCCGTGCTGCATGAGGTGCCCTCCGGTATTGTCTGCAATAATGGTATGGGCAATACCGCTCTCTTGCAGCTCCCATGCGGTAAGACTGGCTCCCTGATTGCGTGGGCGGGTTTCGTCAACCCAGACGTGAACATCAATGCCGCGACGGTGAGCTTCATAGATGGGAGCCAATGCGCTGCCGTTGTCAATAATGGCGAGCCAGCCGGCATTACAGTGGGTTAAGATATTGATATGCTTACGCTTATGGTTATGCATGATATGTTCAATAAGATCACACCCGAGTACGCCTATAGCCTCGCTGCGCGCTACATCTTCATCACATATGGCGATGGCTTCGGCTCGTGCGTCGGCAACCATCTGCCTGCTCTGTCGGAGCTTTTCGAGCATTCTATCGACCGCCCACATGAGATTGACTGCGGTGGGACGGGAAGAACGAATACGCATGCTCTCGCGTTCCAGGCGGTGAAAATCCTGAGGAAATTCACGTGCGAGAAGGTACATACCAAATGCCGCGACATTACCGATAACGCCGGCACCGCGTACCGTCATATCGGAGATAGCCGCCACAACATCTGCACCGCTTTTGAGCGTGCGGATACGTTTTTCAAAAGGGAGATAGCGTTGGTCAAGTACCTCCAGATCGCCATTGTCAGTGAGCCGGAAAGGGCGGTAGTTACCGTGCATGAGACTCCTTGATGAGCGCGAGCATATCGGCACTGCTTTTTACATGTAAATAGTGATTGACAAAGCTTCTGCCAAGGGCAACTGCGTGTCGGTTGGCACGTTCGCGTACGGTGGCATTGTCAATACCACGGATATCTTCGACACCGGCAATACCGAATTGGCGACGCAATATTTCACACCCGGCAAAACCGATGCTTTCTTGAAGCAGTTGGCACATGTATGTCTCTTGATAGACATGTAAAAGCTGTGGCGCAGCAAAACCTTTCTCAAAGAGGGCACTGTGATCTACGGCATTCCAAAGTGAGCGAAAAGTACTGCTGAAGTGCTGCCAAAAATCTTCAATGGTTGTAAGAATCCATGCCTGATAGGCATAATTTTGGTGGGCGCCGTGAGCGACCCATGACATCAGCAAGTTGGCAAGAAGTGTACCGATGTCAAATCCCATGGGACCCATAAACGCAAATTCGGAGTCGATGATGTAGGTCTCTTCCTGATTGAGCATGACAGAACCGGTGTGCAGGTCGCCGTGAATGAGCGCATCACTGCGATTCATAAAGAGTTGCTTTAAAGCCAGAATATTGGCTTTAAGGGAGAGGTCTTGAGCCATCTCTTCTGCCAAATCGGCAAGTTCGGGAAGATCGGCATTGGTTTCATGTTTCATAAACGGTGCGGTAAAGACAAAGTCTTCAGTAAGCTTGCAGAGTTCACCATTACCGATAAATTGCGCAACCAGATGACGGTGTTCACTGCTCTTAAGATAGAGAGTGGAAGTCTTAAAAAGGCAATGCGCCAAAAAATCTCCCAGATGTGCAGCAACTTTGGGATAGAGTGTACCGGCTATCATACCTTGGCGCATAATGCGGTGCTTGCCCAGATATTCCATAACAATGACACTCATAGCTTCATCGCTGTAGTAGATGCGGGGAATATGCGAGGTGAGTGTTGCGAAATGCTCCAAAGAGCGAATCTCATAGGTCATGCGCTCTTTGGAGAGCGGGTAGCTCTCACCGACACAGCGCAAATAGGGTACCGCCTGTTTGACAATTAACGCCTGCGAAGGAGTCTCTGCGGCACGAACCAAAAAAACAAAATTCAAGTTGCCGTCACCAATTTCTTCAATATCAAGCCTTGTTGATGAGCCGAAAAATTTTTGAACATCCGGGAGTGACAAGAGATAGGCTTCGAGGTTGGAAGCGCTAAGAATCGTGTAAGACATGGCTACCTCACTCTCTAGTAGAATTGAGGTAATTATAGCATGTTGTGACGAGGAGAGAATTATTTTTTGGTGACGATCAGGTAGATAAAAAACGGTCCTCCCAGCAGAGCGGTCACAATACCGATGGGAATATCACTGCCGGCACTGAGGCTTCGGGCAATGACATCACAAGACAGCAGAAAGAGACCGCCGACAAAAAAAGTCGGTACAATCAGCCTGCTGATATTGCGCCGATACAGGGTGCGTACGATGTGTGGAACAATTAAGCCTATAAAACCGATAGGTCCGGTTTGACTAATAAGCGTACCGATACTTAACGAGGCAATAATAAGAAGCTTCAGCCGCAGGCGTTCGCTTGCGATGCCTTTTAAGCGCGCCTGTTCGTCAGAGAGAGCAAACAGGTGCAGTTCATGTCGTTTTACATGTAAAACACCAAAAAGCAGCAGGGTCGCACCGCTAACCAGCAGAGCCGTCGTATAACCGACGGTCGATAGTGAGCCCATGGTAAAGCGTAACAGCATATGATTTTCCATGGCACTGCTGAGGTAGTAGAGAATCATGAGTGCCGCCGTATAAAAAAAAGAGAGAGCAATGCCCAAAAGCAGCAGGGAGTTACCGCGGTCATGGTGTAGAAATCGGCTCAGATACAACAGGAGTATGACCGTTAATACGGCACCGAAAAATCCAAATAGCGATATGGCGCCAATACCGAAAAACAGACTGCCAAGCCCCAGCTTCATCCCGATGCCCGCACCTAAAATAGCACCGCTGGAGATTCCCAGAGTATAGGGAGTCATAAGAATATTGCGAAAGAGCGTCTGAAACAGCAGTCCCGAAAGGGCCAGAGTGGCACCTGCCATAAATGCCAGTAACATACGGGGTAAACGTAGCTCAAAAACGATCTGATGGCTTAAGGTACCCGGAACAAAAATATCCTGAAGATTCAATGACACAGTACCAATGAACGGTGCCATGGCGGCCAGTGACAGCAGAATGACCAGAGTAAGCGTTTTACTCATAGAGCAGCGCTTTGGTTTGCGGATGAAAGGTGGCCCGGTAGCAGCGAGCGAGCGTATCGGTATCTAAAAAGGTGTTGACATCCTCATAAAACGATGCCGTATGATCGTGCAGAAACAGGGCTGAGCCTTTAACATAGGCGGCAAGTGCCAGATCATGGGTAATGAGAATGGTAGTGTGTCGGGTCTGAAGATGTCGAAAAAGACGTGCAAACTTCAGGGTGTTGTGCGGGTCGAGATTGGCGGTAGGTTCATCAAAAATCATGATGGTCGTATTTTGGATCAGTGCTTGTGCAATGAGAAGCAGTTGCTGTTGTCCCGAACTGAGTTGTGTGACCGGGTGTTGCTTCAGAGTATCGAGTTTGAGTTGCATAAGAACGCTGTTGACATCTTCCCTGTCACTTTGAGTATAGGTTCTATAGGGGTCTTTGTACGGGTAGCGTCCTAGAAGTGCAAACTCTTCAACGGTGGTATAGCGGTCAAAAAGTTCCAGTTTGGCAGGAATATAGCTGAGTGTTTTGGCAATGGCGCCAGAAGAGAGGGTCTGAAGCTCGCTGTGGTGAAGTTTGAGCGAGCCTTGATAGGGCAGCAGACCACATAAAGTACGCGCTAACATGCTTTTTCCCGCACCATTGGCACCCAAAATACTCAAATGTGACGTCACATGAAATGAGAGCTGTGTCAGATAGGCACGTTCATCGTAGGCACAGGAGAGATTGTCCGCGGTAATGGTCATTGAAGTGCCTCGCAAATGGTGGCAATGCTTTGGGCAATTCGGTGTGAGGGAATGGTAATAAAGTCATCATTAAGCACCAAAATACGTCCGTTTTTTGCCGCAGCAATGGGGACATCGTACCATGCCTGGAGCGCTTTGTCCGCGTCAGGAGCAGGGTGGGCGTTTAAAATGAGTACCGTATCGGGATTTAAGGCGATGAGGGTTTCATAGGTGAGTACCGGCTGTTTGGGCAGGGTCGCAGTCACGGCATTGCTTGCACCGCAAAGGGTAATGATTTCATTAAAAAAAAGGTTGGGTCCACTGACATAAATAGGATCACGAAGATCAGAAACAAGTCCAAATACAATAAGAACCCGCTGGGAAGAGACCGTGTCGGTATAGCGCTTTTGGGTTGCGCGAATAGCAGCAATACGTGCTTGTGCCTGTGCGGAGTGATGTCCCAGTTGCGCCATGGTCTCAATAATGGAGTCAATATGTTCCAGATTGACTTTCTGCGTTGTCACGTGCAGGTGCTGAAGCTGTTGCAGTAACGCGGTATGATTGCTTTGACCTATGATGCGTGTGGGTTGAAGTGAGAGCATGGTCTCTATATTGGGCTGAAAATAGCCGCCGACCTTTGGTAAGGCAGCGGCTTCTTTGGGAAAAACAGTATGATCGCTGACACCGACCACTTCACTGCCGCGACCGACGGCAAAGAGAATTTCGGCAATAGCCGGGCTTAAGGCGATAATGCGTTCGGCATAGAGATTCAGTGTCAGTAGCAGCAGTATGACTAATGGCATTGCAACTCTTTCATAATAGTCTCTACGGCATAGGTAATGGTTTTATCATCAAAACCGTTGGCAAATAGATAGGCCAGTGCAGCACCGGCTCCCACACCCTCTTTGGCTTCTCCTTCATCATAACGTCGTAATACCGGACGGTTGGCATGGGTAAAATGAAAATCGGCATAGTAGGCTTTGATGCGATACGGCAGGAGTGTTAGGAGTGCCTGAATATCGGAATGGGCATCTTCGACGACCCATGCGGTGGTACAGAGCGTAAGGTATTCATGGTTACAACGTATGCCCAGATCAC
>QNZR01000157.1 GCA_003978475.1 Sulfurimonas sp. | reverse complement strand
TGTGTTGAACCTGCTGGCAATATTCGGTGCCAATAAGCTGCTGGGCAAAGCTGTGGAGCTCTATGGTGAAGAGGTGGATAAGCTGACGCTGGACGAGCGTATTACCATTTCGTCCATGGGGACTGAAATGGGCGCCATCGCCATCCTTTTTACTCCTACCGAAGAGATATACAGGCAGCTGGAAAGGCTGACCGGAAAGAAAATGCCGCGCATATTTGCCGACGACGATGCCGTTTATGCCGAGACCTACGAAATTGATATGAGCACCTTTGTTCCTATGGTAGCCCGTCCGGGTCATCCCCACGACGACGCTCCGGTGGAAACGGTGAAAAAAACGCATATCGATTCCGCTTTTATCGGCAGTTGTACCAACGGGCGGCTTTCCGATCTTAAAATTGCCGCAGAAATGCTTCAGGGCAAACGGGTTCACGAGGATGTCCGCTTGATTGTCACTCCCGGAACCCAGCAGATTTTGCGCGAGGCAAATAAATTGGGCTATATTGACATTATTGTCGATGCCGGCGGCGTCGTCTCTAACCCAACCTGTGGTGCCTGTTTGGGCGGCTACATGGGTATTTTGGGTGACAACGAAGTAGCCATCTCCACCACTAACCGCAACTTTGTCGGGCGTATGGGAAGCCGCAGTTCGCAAGTCTATTTGGCCAATGCCGCGGTGGCGGCGGCCTCTGCTGTTACGGGGCTTATTACCGCTCCGACACGCTAGCTGTTTAGGCGGAGAGCGTGAGTATTGGATTTCCGCTTGCGGTCATGCTCTTTTTTGTACTGGTACATTACCTGAGCTACGCACGGGTGCTCAAACATTTGTCTATTTCGCGGCGCATTCAGACCCTGCTGGCATACCTGTTGTTACTCAATATGTTGGGTATTGTGGGGTATCTGTTGAGCCGTTACACCTTCTCCCCTCCCAAAGAGCTCTATTTTATGTTCTCATTGAGTATTGGGGTAGGATTTGTACTCCTGCTAGGTACGGCAGTGTACGAGCTGCTTCGTCTGATGCAGCGTCTCACACCGTTTCAGGAAGCAAAACGGAAATTTTTCAAGCGCAGTAGCGATATGGGGTTTTTGGCGCTGGGTGGCGCCTATTTTGGCAGTAGCATTTATGAGGGAGCCAAAGAGCCGATTGTGCAGCATGTTACAGTCGATCAGAAGCGGTTCGGTGGTGCCGGCTATACCATTGTCCAGATCAGCGATCTGCATATCGGCGGCCTGATTGACCGGGAGTTTGTCGCTAAAAGTGTTGCCGCCATCAATATGCTTAAGCCCGATGTGGTTGCCATTACGGGAGATATTAGCGATGCTCATGTATCGGTTATTGCCGCGGCACTGGATGAGCTTGGAAATATTCAGAGTCGTTTGGGTACGTACTATGTGGTCGGCAATCATGAGTATTTTCATGGTATTGATGACACCATGGCGTACCTGGAAGGTTTGGGTATTTGCGTACTTAAAAATACTTCAGTGCCATGCGAAGCATTCTACATTGCCGGCGTTTATGATGTTTTTGGCTACCGTGCACAGAGGTATGAACCCGATATTGCCGCTGCAATGAAAGAGATTCCTCCGGATGCACCCTCACTGTTATTGGCGCATCAGCCTAAATATATTGACTACCTTGAAGGGTTTACCCCGTCGCTCATTCTCAGCGGGCACACTCATGGCGGACAGATCTGGCCGTTTCATTATGCGGTGCGTCTGGTGCAGCCGTATGTTAAAGGGTTGCATGCACTGGATACACGACGTCATATTTATGTCAACAGCGGCATCGGATTTTGGGGACCGGCAATGCGTCTGGGCTCGCAGGCGGAAATTACATGTATTTTATGGACCTGAGGAATCCAGAAGATAGTAGACAACCGCAGGGTTGAGGGGTGGTTCGGTTGTTACTGTTTCGACAGGATGCGGCAGTGCTCCCGTATGTTGTTCAATCCATGCAATATAGTTCTGTACTTTGGTATAGACGCCGGGGTAGCGCGCTTGCGCACATCCCTCTCCCCAGCTGACAATGCCGGTTTGTATCCACTGTTGATGGTACCTGCTGATGAGCGGACCGCCACTGTCACCCTGACAGGAGTCTTTGCCGCCCTCCATGTAGCCGGCACATATCATATTGTCTGTAACGCCCCCTCCGTAAGATCGGTTACAGTCATTGACATCAACAAGAGGAACAAAAACCTCCATTAAGGCAGGTTCAGATGTTTGAGAACCCTCGGTGCTCACCCCCCAGCCCGCTACCCAGCTTGGTGTATTGGCTGCAAGAGGTGATGCGCGGTCGAGTATGACGGGTGTGATATCTGTGATAGGCTCCTCCAGCTCAAACAGAGCAATATCGTTGTCATCACCGATATAATCCGGATGCACAATAGCCTGTTTAATGGCGATATCCCGTTGATTGGCGAGGGTATAGCTGCCAAGAGCGACGGTATCTTTGTCTGTGCGGGGGTCTTCCCAGCAGTGCGCGGCAGTGAGCACCCACGTTGGCGCAATAAGAGTGCCGCCGCAGGTGTGGGCACCATCGTACCGGTATGAGACCGTAAAGTACCACCGATTGCTTGCATCATCAACGGCAGAGCCGTTGATGATGCGTGTCTGTGCCGCATAGCTATAGCAGGCGCATAGCACTAAAAGTAACCATTTTAAAAACAATTGTGACCTCTTTTGGTATGGCTTTTGTGACATATTATATCTTTTGTAAGCTTAGTCATTAATGCAGTATGTTAGATAAGCTATAATGTATCAGTATTTTGTAATCTATGCAGGAGTGATGATGATAGCGGTACCTTGTGTGATTTTTGCCGGCGGAAAAAGCTCACGGATGGGTGAGGACAAGAGCGGTCTTCCCTTTGGCGGGTATGACTCGTTGTTGCAATACCAGTATGAGCGATTACGCACCATCTTTGCGTCGGTGAGTGTCGCAACCAAACGTACTAAAGTGTTGCCGTTTTCCTGCCCTGTGATAGAAGACGCCCATAGCAGCGAAGCGGTATATGCGCCTACTGCCGGATTTGTTGCACTTTTTGAGGCACTTCAGGAGGAGCGGGTGTTTGTCCTGAGCGTTGATGCTCCGTTTGTCTCCAGAGATGAGATCGGTACATTGCTCGCCCATGACCATGAGCATTACGATGCGACCATTGCACGAACAATAGGCGGTATGCATCCTATGTGCGGTATTTACCACCGCAGTCTACAAGGAACATTTCAGACCATGTTTAGAGCGGGAGAACACCGTTTGGGGGCAATGTTGCAGAGGGTACGCACCTGTTTTGTCGATTTTGAGCAAGAGGCGGCATTTGCCAATTTGAACTATCCGCATGAGTATGAGAACGCCTTGCAGCGGGTATGTCAGGAGAAAGCGTAGTCATCTACAATGAGGGTCGGGTACATGGAGGCGCCGCTCCAGATTTGAACTGAAGGATGGAAGCTTTGCAAACTTCGGCTTTAACACTTAGCTACAGCGCCATGGTTATGAAAAGTTGATGTAATTAACAAGCGTGGTGGACAGGGTGGGATTCGAACCCACGGAGGTATGACCCTCGCCGGTTTTCAAGACCGGTGCATTCAACCAGGCTCTGCCACCTGTCCGAGAATAGAAGTATTTACCATCATTGGAGGCGCCACCCAGATTTGAACTGGGGATAGAAGCTTTGCAGGCTCCGGCCTTACCACTTGGCGATGGCGCCACAGGTGATGGTGCCCGGAGCCGGACTTGAACCGGCACAGTGTTACCACCGAGGGATTTTAAGTCCCTTGCGTCTACCAATTTCGCCATCCGGGCATCAATATAAATACCTCAACAAAATCATTATTCCAAATGGTTTTGTTGAGATATATAATATGGAGCGGGAAACGAGGTTCGAACTCGCGACCCCAACCTTGGCAAGGTTGTGCTCTACCACTGAGCTATTCCCGCAGATAGTATTTGTTTTGAGGTGGAAGTATAGCTAAAAATATTTACCATGTAAAGTGTTTTGTCGATTCGGGCAGAGAAATTGGCTATAATCGCAGTATAATTCAATGACAGAGATTGTAACGAAGGATAGATATGCGTAGTGATACCATTAAACGCGGATTTGACCGCACGCCGCACCGCTCTTTATTGCGGGCAACAGGTCTTAAAGATGAGGATTTTGACAAGCCGTTTATCGGCGTGGCGAATTCTCATATTGACATTATTCCGGGACACTTTTTTTTGCAGGAGTATGGGCGTATTGTCAAAGAGGCGATTCGTGAAGCCGGCGGTGTTCCGTTTGAATTTCATACCATTGGGGTTGATGACGGTATTGCCATGGGGCATGAGGGAATGCTCTACTCGCTTCCTTCGCGTGAGATTATTGCCGATTCCATTGAGACGGTGATGAATGCACATCAGCTTGACGGTCTCATCTGTATTCCCAATTGTGACAAAATTGTTCCGGGAATGCTTATGGGTGCGCTACGTGTCAATGTGCCCACCATTTTTATTTCCGGCGGTCCCATGCAGGCGGGACACAAAAAAGACGGCACTCCCATTGATTTGGCAACGGCATTTGAGGCGGTCGGGGAACATGCCGAAGGCAAAATGAGTGACGCCGAACTCTATGAGATTGAGTGCGAAGCGTGCCCCAGCGGTGGATCATGCTCGGGAATGTTTACGGCAAATTCCATGAATACACTGTGCGAGGCGATGGGTGTCGCCCTGCCGGGTAACGGTACGGTACTTGCCATGACACCGGAGCGTATCGCGATGGTCAAAACTGCGGCACACCGCATTGTTGCGATGCTTAAAGATGCCGATCCGTCCCGTTGGAATATGCGCAATATTTTAAACGAGAAGGCGATTCATAACGCCTTTGTTATTGACATGGCCATGGGCGGCAGCTCCAATACCGTACTGCACATGCTCTCCATTGCCAAAGAGGCGGAGGTCGATTTTGGCATAGAGAAAATTAATGCTATCTCCGAAAATGTGGCGCATATTGCTAAAATTTCGCCGTCATTGACCACGGTACATATGGATGATATTAACCGTGCCGGCGGTGTGAATGCCGTCATGAAAGAGGTGAGTCGTCGCGGCGGTGTGTTGCATACCGATACGCTGATGGTAACGGGTGAGACTCTGGGTGAGCGTATTGCCGATGCAACGATTAAAGATACCAATATTATTCATACGAATGAAAACGCCTTCTCTCCGGTGGGCGGACTCTCCATTCTTTTTGGCAATCTGGCGCAAGAAGGTGCTGTCGTGAAAACTGCGGGAATCGACATGAGTATGCGGCGCTTTAAGGGTACGGCGGTCTGTTTTAATTCCCAGCAAGAGGCCATTGCCGGTATTGTCGGTGTTGTTACTGGTGTCCGGATCGGTTTCGTCCGCGGATACCGTCGCCGCG
>QNZR01000235.1 GCA_003978475.1 Sulfurimonas sp. | reverse complement strand
AAGAGATGATAGAAGATGCTTTAAAAGAGATACGGCGAGGAACGGCAGAGATTATAGATGAAGAGCGTATGACAGCCTTGCTTAGAGCCTACTTTAATGAAGGCAAGCGCTATACGGTAAAGGCGGGATTTGACCCTACGGCACCGGATCTGCACCTGGGGCATACGGTATTGCTTCAAAAGTTGGCAACGTTTCAAAAGTATGGCGCTATCATACAATTTCTTATTGGCGATTTTACCGCACAAATCGGTGATCCGACGGGGAAGAGTGAGACCCGTAAAAAATTGCTTCCTGCTGATATTGAGGCGAATGCCAAAAGTTATAAGGAGCAGGTGTTTAAAATACTGGATCCGAAACAGACCGAGGTCGTATTTAATTCCCAATGGATTAATCCTCTGGGAGCCGCCGGTATGCTGGAGTTGACGACGACCTATAATGTCGCACGAATGTTAGAACGTGATGATTTTGAAAAACGCTATAAAAGCGGCGTTTCCATTTCGATTAGCGAGTTTATCTATCCACTGCTACAGGGATACGACAGCGTACATCTTGAGAGTGATGTTGAAGTTGGCGGAACCGATCAAAAGTTCAATTTGCTGATGGGACGGCATCTACAGCGCGCATATGAAAAGCCAAAGCAGCAAGTGGTGTTGATGATGCCGATTTTAGAGGGGCTTGATGGCGTACAGAAGATGAGCAAGTCTTTGAACAATTATATCGGGGTTTGTGATGCACCCAATGACATGTTTGGTAAAATTTTAAGCATCTCCGATACTCTGATGTGGCGCTATTATGAGCTTTTGAGTGCCAAGTCACTCCAGGAGATTGCCCGGCTTCATGAGGGAGTCGTTGCCGGCACACACCACCCCAAAAAAGTTAAAGAGATGCTGGCTCTGGAGCTAGTGAGCCGTTTTCATGGTGTAGAAGCGGCAGAGGTGGCACAGACAGAGTTTGAGAAAGTGCACGCCAAAAGTGCTATTCCAACCGATATCGCTACCTTTGAGCTGAGCGGACCGTTGTGGATTGCAAAAGCGTTACAGGAGTGCCGACTTGAGCCATCTACTTCGCAGGCAAGACGAGATATTAAGCAAGGGGCTGTTAAAATAGACCAAATTAAACTGAGTGATGAGCAGTTACAGCTTGAGAGCGGCGAGTATGTTTTACAGGTTGGAAAACGAAAATTTGCACACGTGAAGGTGAAGTAATGGGTTACAAGTCAGTAAAAATCGGTAACCATAAGATTGATATACCAATTATTCAAGGCGGTATGGGTGTGGGCATCAGCTGGGATCAGCTTGCCGGTAACGTTTCCAAAGAGGGCGGTTTGGGTGTGATTAGTTCTGTTGGTACCGGTTACTATGAGAATAAAATACATGTAGAACGTTTGGTGGCGGATCGTCCCCTGGAAGCTGCCAATTTTTATTCACCCTCGGCTCTTAAGAAAATTTTTGAAAATGCCCGGAAGATTTGCGGCAAGAAGCCGCTTGCCTGTAATATTCTTTATGCCATGAGTGAGTACGGCCGTGTCGTTAAAGATGCCTGTGAAGCGGGTGCGGATATTATTATTACCGGCGCCGGATTACCGACGAACATGCCTGAATTTACGGTAGATTATCCTGATGTTGCACTGGTACCGATTATCTCCTCGGCCAAAGCCATGAAAATTATCTGCAAACGCTGGCAGAAACGCTACAATCGCCTGCCGGATGCCTTTATTTTAGAAGGACCCAAAAGCGGAGGACATCAGGGCTTTACCTATGAGCAGTGCAAACTACCGGAAAATCAGCTGGAAAATCTGGTAGAACCGGTGATTGCAGAAGCGGCTAACTGGGGAAATATTCCCGTATTTGCCGCCGGTGGTATCTGGAATAAACAGGACATCGAGCAGATGATGGCACTGGGGGCGACGGGTGTGCAGATGGGAACGCGTTTTATAGGAACCTTTGAGTGTGATGCGCATGACAATTTTAAACAGGTACTTTTGGATGCCAAAGAAGAAGATATTCAGCTTATGGGATCACCGGTAGGGTATCCGGCACAGGGTATTCGTACCAATTTAACCCGATTAATAGAAACACGGACGGGACCGGCCATTAAGTGCATTTCCAATTGTGTAGCGCCGTGCAATCGCGGAGTAGAGGCAAAAGAGGTCGGTTTTTGTATTGCTGATCGTTTGAGTGATGCCTACATGGGCAATACGGAGTTTGGACTCTTTTTCAGTGGCACGAATGGTTATAGATTAACCGAACTGATCTCTGTTAAAGAGCTCATGCATAAGCTTGTAGAGGGTGAATAATCGCTTGATTTTACGTTTGCTGCTACTGGCTTTTTTGTGTTTGAATCTTTATGGAGTTTCAAATTCGGATCTTTTGAAGCGCGCCGATACGGCATTAAAGAGCGGCAAAAAAAACACGGTTTTTATGGCATACAACAGCTATAAAAACCTCTATTTAAAAGCATTAATTGACGGCGATACTACCCTCCAAAAAAAGGCGTTGCAAGGTATTGTTGCTTCGGGCAAGAAACTGCATATTGACGTGGGTGACTATCAAAAAAAACTGTCTAAATATCAAACACATACCGTAAAACCGGTGATTCCTCCTGCCAAGGTAGTCAAACCGGCTGTAAAACCGACCAATATCAAGAAAAAAATTACCATGATTCGCACGCACAGTATTACGAAAGCACAGTGGAAAGGGAGTGAATTAATCATTACTTTTTCTAAAAAACTTGATAAAAATCGGGTGAACTATTTCAAACTCGAAGATGCCGGGAAAAAGAACTATCGTTATATTTTTGATATGCATACGTCGTTATTAGAGAAAAACTATAATTTGCGAAAAACACCCTTAAAGCGTGTCTCTTTGTCTCAGTATAAAAAAAATACGGTACGATTGGTAATACAGAGCAATACCAAGCTGCCATTGCGTTTTTACTATGAGGGTCGTAAGCTGGTAATTAAACCGGGAATACACAGTAATATCCATCAAAATGTTGCACTCAAACCATCACCCAGGCATTCAAAAAAAACCATTGTCATAGATCCGGGTCATGGCGGTAAAGACAGTGGTGCTATTGGGTATCAAAAACGTGTGTATGAAAAAGAGGTTGTCTTTCGTATTTCAAAAGAGCTGGTGGCAATTTTAAGAAAAAAAGGACATAAGGTTCATTTAACGCGAACCCGTGATCGTTTCGTCAAACTGCACAAGCGTACCGAGTATGCCAATAAAAAACAGGCCGATATTTTTATTTCTGTTCATGCCAATGCTATTCCAAGAAGCGGAAAGATTCATCAGGCTTATGGGCTTGAGACCTATTTTCTTTCTCCGGCAAACAGTAAGCGGGCCGCACGTGTGGCAGCTAAGGAGAATATTAGAGATATGGACAGTATGAACCGTTTTGGCAAAGACAGTTTTTTAAACTTCTTAAATCGTGAAAAAATTCTTGCCTCCAATAAGCTTGCGATTGATATACAACAAGGAATGTTACGCATGTTGCGAAGCCATTATGCCAAAGTTAAAGATGGCGGTGTACGTAAAGGCCCCTTCTGGGTACTCGTAGGTGCACAGATGCCGGCAGTTTTAGTCGAAGTCGGGTTTGTCAGTAACCCCATGGAGGCAAAACGCCTTGCAAACCGAACGTATCAGAAGCGATTAGCACAGGGACTGGCGGAAGGAATTGAGCGCTATTTTCTCAAAAACCCCTAAATTATCAGACGGGTATTTTGGCTTCCAGCTTTCCGGCAACAGATTCGTTCTTGTTGATGATTCTCTCAATTTGTTCTTTGACCTTATCGTACCGAAACTGCTCCTTAAAGCCCTGAATGCGTCCTCCTGAGGCATTGGGATGTCCACCGCCGTTGGCCCATTCTTTAGCAATGAGGGAGACATCAACACCGTGATTGGCACGCAGGCTCATGGTACCGCGATAACTGACATCGACAATAAAATCATACTCGGGATAGGCAAGCAAAAATCCGTTACCGATAATAGAGGTATTGCCGACACCATAACTTAAAAAGCCACGATATCCTTTGTAATAGATGGTCATAGTCTCACGTTTGCTTCCAAGCAAAGAGACCACTTTGGCGGTGGCAAGGTTGTCAAGTGTATTATCGCTGTCATGCATAAAAAAGCTCTTTTTAAAGTGATGGATACTGGCATCGAGTGCAATATGAGATTGACTGTCCTGTCGCAGTGCCGCTGCCTGTTTTAGCAGTGTGAGTTTGTAGTGTCGATCTTCATCGCTAAACATGACGCGATTGAGTTCCCGTGTTTCTGTAATGAGGCGCATACAGACTTTGCCATACTCAAAGTTATCGACATCGTCCTGATGCCACAAATCAACGGCATTAATGACATCAACAAAATTCTTAAGCCATTGCGGTTCATGATTTTTGAGCTCAAAGTGTTCCAAAGCATAGTCATATACAATTTTGGTAGCGCAGCGGGTGGTATCGAGATAGTACCAGGCATATCTTTTTGCCGACTCTTCACCACTGCCGTGATGATCTAAAAGAACAATGGTGATTGTTCTTCCTTTCTCGACGAGTTTTTGTACCTCATTATCGAGCATCCGTGCTTCATCAGGATAGAGGTTTAAATCACTAATGAGAATGATAGCGTCATCATTATGGCTTGTCACGGCCTCGAGTATTTCGTTGAGACGTTCAAGTACCTCAGCGCCATAATTGGCATTATAAGAGGTAATATCATAAGGGGTATAGCTCATAACCAGCTGGCAGCCGTAGCCGTCAAGGTCAATATGGGAGAGGTGATAGATTTTTTTCACGAGGTTCCTTCTATTTCAATAGTGATCGATCCTAAAACTTCAAATTTGGCATTGGAGTCAATCTCTGCATGTGAGAGAGTGACGACATCCAGACCAAATCGTTCGTAAATTTCTGCAAGCGGGCGGCGTAAAAGAGGATCGACAATAATAATGACCGGAGAGACCCCTTTTTGAAGTATCTCGGCTGCTTTGTCGCTAGTGGCTTGAATCAGCTGATTGATCTCACCGACATTGAGTAAAAAATTGCGTACTCCGTCTTGTTCATGAGATTTTTCCAAGAGTTTCTGCTCGCTTTGCGTATCAAAGGTCAAGAGTTTAATGACCCCTTCGTCATCTTTGTACATTGCCGTAATGGTACGGGAGAGTTTGGCGCGTACCTGCTCGGTAATGATATCGACATTTTTGGTATACTCGGCAATGTCGGCAATAGTTTCTAAAATGGTGAGTATGTCTTTAAGCGGTATATGCTCATGTAGCAGTGCTTTAAAAATACGTTGAATCAGTCCGACGCTCGCTACTTTAAGCAGGTCATCGACAATAACCGGAAAATCAGTTTTAATTTTGTCAATGAGGGTTTGGACATCCTGACGTGAAAGCAGCTCTTCGGCATGTTTTTTAACCAGTTCACTCATGTGTGTTGAAATGACCGTTGCCGGATCCACAACCGTATATCCGTTCATAATGGCCTCATCTTT
>QNZR01000094.1 GCA_003978475.1 Sulfurimonas sp. | reverse complement strand
TCATTATGCCATTTATGGCGTAAAAAATAAAGCAGCCATGTAATCGTGATTATTGTGGGTATCCCTTCTTCGGAAGCTAACGACGTCATGAAATATTTGTACTACACCGGGATGTAAATTGAGCGCCCGGCACGAGAGACCGATGTAGAGTTTTTTTTAAAATTAGCACTGTTGATTATTTTATTATGTTAAATATAATAATAAAAATGGTAGAATACCTCCAAAACTACTAGCGGAATATCTTAATGAAAACATTTTTTTTACTTTTTTTAATGCTGGCTTCTCTCTATGGCACCTCTGAGCGCAAAATTATTATCGGTTCATTTCCAAGTCAACAGACCGCGGACAGGGCATTGGAGAAGTTTGAGTCACAGCTCGACTCAGAATTTTATGTTATTCAGGATCAATACGGTTTTAATATTGTTGCCCGCCCTTCAGGCCGTACGTTTATTGTTGCATTAGAACCGTTTGATAGCTATCAGACAGCCAAAGAAGTCAAAGAATTTTTACCGCCGGCCTATGCCGATGCCTTTATTAACAAATATACTCCCCCACCCTCTCAAGCCGTTAAACGCGAACAATTTTCAGACAAAACTGCGGTTGCACCGCCGGTAACCACCGAACCCAATGCCACACGTGCCCAAAAACCTGTTGCTGCCCTCTTGCAAACAGCACAAACCCAAGAACATGCCGCGCCGCCTTCAAACAGTGCTCCTCTGACCCCCTCAACATCTGCTGAGACGGCGAAACCACCAACAGTTATATCTGAAGCACCGACTACAACCGCCCCATCTGCTGCCGCCAATACCACGACTGTTACAGTCGCCTCCGATGCGACAGAAGAGCCAAGTGCACCAATTGAACCCGCACCGGCAAAAACAACACCCGACGCCTCCTCCGCTACCGTCTACAATGCTTTGACAGTTGCCGCACTGCTGGCAGCCGTTGCACTACTGTTGGCACTCATAAAATTTTACCGAGACAATCGGCTTCTTAAAGAGAAGCTGCATGCCTCGGACACACTGTACAATGGCTGTTGTGATGAGAAAAACCATCTCGAAGAGACCCTGACATCCAAAGATGCCTTTCTTGAAAATTTAACCCTCAGCTTGAAAAAGCCGATTGATTCTATTTTAAATTCAACACAGGCCCTTACAGAAATTAGCACCAACAGAAAAGAGCATGAGCTACTCGAAAACATTACGGCTTCATCTTCCAAGCTTGATGAGGTCATCAATAATATTATTGACATTACCAATCTACGCTCCAACGCACTCGATCTCGAACGTGTTGAGTTTAATATCAATACTATTTTAGAAACGGTCGCGGCATCAGCCAACCAGATGGCATTAGAAAAAGGGGTGGAGATTACATTTGATATTGACACCAAAATGCCCATTAAATATATGGGCGATCCGCTGCGTATTAACCAAATTCTTACCAATATTTTAAACCAGTCCCTAAACAACACCCAGCGGGGTGAAATTATTATTTCGCTTAAGCCGCGTGAAGTGACCGACAGCACTATTGATCTGGAGGTTACCTTTAGAGATACCGGTATAGGATTTCGGCAAGAAGAGATTGACAGCGTCTTTAACGACTTTGCCGATGAGCACGTGTTCAACATTGACTCCAACATTAAAATTGGTCTGATTATGAGCAAGCAGCTTATCAATACCATGGGCGGCGATATTAAACTTAAAAGCAGTTATGGGCACGGAAGCAGTTTTGTTTTTAACCTTGTTCTTGATCTTCCTGAACAGGTTGAGCAGCGTAAATACCGTCTGCCCTACAAAGAGATTATGAAATACTCCGCCCTCATTGTCGACAACAATGTCCTTGCCGCCAGAGTGCTGCGGCAGCAACTCGAGTATTTTCATCTGAAAGTCAAACCCTCATTTTCATGGGAGCATGCCGCCAAAATTATTCATGATGAATTTCACCATATTGATTTTCTTATCTTAAACTCCAACGTATTGGGAGAGACCTCCATTGAAGAGCTCTCTGACATTGCCGAGAAACAAGGGTTGCAAATTGTTTTTGTAGTACATGATATGCGCGATATCCACTACCAGATTATGGAAAAATTCCAGCATGCCCATTTTTTGCATAAACCTTTTACTCAGAAAAAACTGCTTGATCTGCTCATTACCATTCATGAGATAAACCTTGAAAAAGAGTCGTATGAGGGCTGATGCTCGCTTTCACGAGGCTTCAAGTGATTTTCGTTCCGCTTTTGCGCGGGATCGTGACCGCATTATTCACTCCGGAAGTTTTCGTAAACTCGAATACAAAACTCAGGTATTTTTAAATCATGAAGGCGACTTTTTCAGAACCCGTCTGACCCACTCTCTTGAGGTCAGCCAAATTGCCCGATCCATTGCCAAAAGCCTGCATCTTGAAGAGTCACTTGCCGAGGCCATTGCTTTAGCACATGATCTGGGACATACCCCTTTCGGGCACATTGGCGGCGAAACCCTGGACAGCTGTTTACGGGAAGATGGCTTCGTCAATGGGTTTGAACACAACTATCAATCGTTTCGGGTTGTCACTTTTTTAGAGAAAAAGTATCGGCCGTTCCACGGACTGAACCTGACGTTTGCAACACTTGAGGGTATCTTAAAGCACTCGTATCCTTACAAAAAGAAATTTTTACAGACAACCATTGATGCCCAGTTTCATCTTGACACCCATCCCTCCATTGAAGCGATGATCGTAGATCGTGCCGATGAGATTGCCTACATGAGTCACGATATCGATGATGGTATTCATGCCGGGCTTATTAGTTTTGATATCTTAAAACAAAGTGCTCTGATTCAAGAAATTTTATATAAAGTTGAAGCAGAAGGTGTTGAGATTGAAGAAGATGATGAGATGTTTCGCTACCGTTTCAGCTCCCATTTCATCAATCATCTGGTCTACTCTTTATTGGCTTATTCGAAACATAACATTGATAACAGCAGCGTTTTAAGCGCCACCATTCCCGCGACACAACCCCTTCCTATCGGCTTTGAAAGTGAACTTGAACGTGAGATTAAACAACTGAAGAAACTGTTACACCAGGAACTCTACCAACACAAAAACATTGTTCGCAAAATGTTCTCGGGCAAGCAGGCGATTATTGGACTGTATCGCGCCTTGAATGATGAGCATAAACTGTTGCCGAAATATTTTTATCGTCAGCTACACTCACGGCATCAGCACCGTGTTATTGCCGATTATATTGCCAGTATGAGTGACCGCTATGCGATGAAGCTGCATAATGAACTTTATGGAAGAGTGCTGTAGCGCACAACAGTGCACTATAAAATACCATGTATTTACCGTTTCAGACCAATAAGCGTCTCCAACAAAGTATCGGATGTGGTAATGGTCTTGCCGTTAGCTTGGTACCCCCGTTGAATAATAATAAGATTGGTCAACGACTTGGAAAGATCCACATTGGAGGCCTCCAGCGCCGAAGACTGCATAAATCCGCGTCCTGCCGTAGCTGCCGTACCAACAATCGGATCACCTGAATTGGCTGATTGCAAATAGACATTGCCGCCGTCACCGACCAGCCCTTCATTATTAGAGAATTTTGCCATGGAAATCTGCGCCAAGCCAAACGAACGTCCATTCGAAAACGAGCCGATAAGCGTACCGCTTTGATCAATCCGAATACCCAGGAGGTCACCGCCGGGATATCCGTCTTGTGAAATACCGCTGGTTGCCGATTTGGAGTCAAAGCTCGTAATGCCGTCAAAACCGCCAATGCTACCAAAATTCAAATTGATGTTTTGATTGGTTGAAGAGCCGTTGTTCGCGGTAAAATCAAGGTTCGGCGGCGTAAAGCCCGATAGAGCTCCGTTTTCATCAAACTGAATGGTACCACCCCAAATTCTATTCTCATTAGGAGTTAAATTACTGTTTAAATCGCCCGGCTTGGGTACCTCTGCACTCCAGGTCCAGGTCGTTCCGGCAGCGCCGGACTCTTTACGAAAATCGAATTTTATCGTATGCTTGCTCCCCAATGAGTCAAAAACATCAATACTGCTGGAGTGCGTTGCCGCATTCACGGCCTGTGATGTTTTTGACGCTCCGGGCTGAATGCTCCCAATTAACGTTGAAAAGCCCAAAGAAAATTTACTGTTGGGGTTGGTGGCAATATCTTGAACGCTAAGATTAAGTGCCGCTCCTGAAGTATTTGTAATATGAAATTTTCCCTCATCGGTCACCGTAACGTCAACCCCCAAAAAGCTTGAGAGTTCTTCCCGCAGGCCGTTAACCGTCTGAAAGTTGCCGTCTGCTGCTGCCCCGTCACCACCGACCGGGTCATACGTAAAGGTCTGCCACGTGGCGCCATCATCAAGACTAATTTCAAAGCCTTGTCCCGCAACCAGATTGAATGCTTCACCACTGGCATTGAAGAGGTATGCCATATCTTCGCTATACGCGGCAATATCGGTTGTTGCTCCGGTATTATCCAATGCAAATGTCGGAGCAAATTGTGTCACGGTACTGCCGGAATTCAGATTGGCTTTGAGATCAATCTGCGTCGACGCATTCGCAGGAGTCGTCAAACCGGCAGGAATTTGAATATTGCCAATGGGTGCGGTAGAATCGACTTTTCCCGTCGCTTCATCACGCATCCATCCTTGAACGATGAAGCCGTTATTATCGACAAAATTACCCGAAGCATCGAATTTGAAATCACCTGAACGCGTATATTTGTAGGTATTGCCGCCATCGGAACTGACGACAAAAAAGCCGTCTCCCTGAATGGCGACATCGGTATTCTTATCGGTATTTTGAATGGAACCCTGCGAATGAATGCGGGTCACTGAATTGGCAGTGGTTCCCAAACCTACCTGCATCGCATTTTTACCGCCAAGCGCTCCCTGCGGTGCCGTAGCAATCTGATTGGTTTGTGCTAAAAGGTCTGAAAAATTGGCGCGGGAATATTTATAACCCACAGTATTAACATTAGCAATATTATTTGATTCAACATCCATAGCGATCTGATGCGACTGTAAACCAGAGACACCGGAATAAAGTGATTTTAACATTTTAAATCCTTTTGTAATAATTACTGATATAAAGCAAATAGTATGCCAACATTAGGCATCCATGTCTAAAGCCTTTTGAATCAGCTCATCACCCGTGGTAATACTCTTGGCATTGGCATCTAATGCGCGCTGTAAAATTATGAGTTCCGTCAAGCCGTTTTCATATTGCAGATTGGAACTTTCCAAACTAAAACTTTTAAGCTCGGATCCTAAAATATAGGCTCCCGATTCATCCGTATAAAACATTGGCTCGCCACTGTTGGCACTTGCTTTAAAATGGGTACCGCTAACACGCTCAAGCCCCTGATCGTTACCAAAATGAAACAGAGCGACCCGTCCGACAGAGCTGGAGACCCCGTTATCAAACGATGCAATCACTTCACCGTTAGCATTAATATTATAGCCCACCAAATCACCGGCGGCACGACCGTCGTGTTCGCTG
>QNZR01000051.1 GCA_003978475.1 Sulfurimonas sp. | reverse complement strand
TAATGGCTTTTACGGCTTGTGCTATGGGTTGTGGATCGGGTCCGTCGTTAATGGCTTTGGCAACCATAGGAACGAAGTGATCCACCAGTGCTTTGTAGGGCGAGTCATCTGCTGTAGTTTGGGCATTGACAGCCAGCCCTTTATGAACAAAATTGGTACGAAACAGACCCGATTCAATGGCATGCACCCGAATGTTGTAGGGCAGGGTTTCAAACCGTAGTGAATCGGTAATGCCTTCTACGGCATATTTGGAAGCATTGTAGTGTGTCAGCAGTGGTAAGCCCATTTTTCCTAAAAAAGATGAGATGTTAATAATAACGCCGTGGCGTGCTTGACGCATGTGCGGCAGTACGGCGCGGGTCACTTTGAGCAGTCCTAACACATTGACATCAAATTGCCGAAACATCTCATCATCGGTAGCATCTTCAACCGTAGAGAGCAGACCATAGCCAGCGTTGTTGATCAAGACATCAATGCGCCCTTCCTGTGCCATAATATGCGCAACCGCATCTTGAATACTCCGGGTTTTGGTGACATCAAGATAGATGGGCTTAAGCGTGGCACCATCTATTTCTTTAGCCTCGCTATCCCGTGTTCCGGCATAGACACAATAACCGCTTTTTGACAGTAGCTCCGCGGTAAGTTTTCCCATACCCGATGTGGCACCTGTAATTAAAACGACGGACATATAACACCCCCTCAATTGTGATATACAGCAGTATAGAGCAATACCCGCTTGCGGCGCAAGTCTTTTTTAGCACTAACCGAATTTTATTTTAGCACAGAACGAATTTTTAGTGTTTGAGCAGATCTTTGGGGTAGATGCCGTATGTTCTAAAAAAGAGTCGGCTAAAGTGCCCCTGGTGTTTGTAACCGACAATACGGCTAATCTCTCCAATGCTCAGATTCTGCTCTTTAAGCAACAGATTCGCCTCTTCAAGACGCAGTTTTTGAATGTAGCGGTTAATGGTGGTTTTATAGACTTTTTTAAAGACTTTTTTGAGTTTGGATTCGTTGGTGGCGCAGAGGTGCGCCAGAGTGGGAATGGTCGGCGGACTGGCGAAACTCTTTAGCAAAATATCTTTGGCGCGTCGGCAGATGCAGCGCTCCTCATCGTTAATGCTGTCGTGAATATTGTCATAAAGTGAGAGCCGGTGAATGAGAAACTCAATAACGCTGTGCTCACAGCGAAGACTGTGCATGTTGCTGCTGTGCTGCGCATTAATAATTTTCGTTACAACATAGAGACTCAAGGCGTCAACAGCCTGCGTGGTAAGGCATTGCAGCGAGAGTTCCTGTTGCAGGGTATGGTACAGCAGGTCAATCGGCTCGTCGGGGATGGAGGTAAGGTAGCGTTTGAGGAAAAAGTCGGCAATAAAGAGAATAAATAGCTCCGTAGGTTGTTGCGGGGCGGTCGATAGGGTCATTTGCTGGCGGGAAGAGCAGTAGATGCTAACACTCTCGGCAGAATTTACATGTAAATGGTGTTGCAGATGATCCTCGATGGTTAGTGTCCCGTCGGTGATGACGGGAATGATGACCATACGATCCAGATTGTTAAGCATAAGATGAAGCGGGGCGCTGTGGTGCAGTACGACATGAAAAAAGACGACACCGTTAGAGATATCGACTCGGGTAATGTGCTCGTGATGCTCTTTGAACAGGTGACTGACCTGATAGCTTCGATCGGTAATATTAAAGAAAAAACTCTCCATTTACAGTCCGTAATACTCTCGTACCCGTCGCTCAAAATCTTCATCGCTGAGCTCTTTGCGCATGGGAATAAATTTTTTAGCTTTATCGCCGACCGTGGCATGGGCGCTAAAGTGTTCATCGGTAATAATCTGCATGATCATCTCTGCGACCTCCTGTGCCGCATTACCACGGTTGATCTGTTCAACAATGACGGGTGTAAGTGTTGAAACCATGGAGGCATAGGGAGAATGCTTGCTAAAAGTATGGGGATTGGTCACCAGATTGTCTCGGGCAAAGTTGGTGTCAAAAAATCCCGGCATGATAGAGTGCACCCGAATATGAAACGGTGCCAACTCGTATCGAAGCGAGTCGGTAATACCTTCGATGGCGTATTTACTCGCATTGTAAAGAGTAAACAGCGGTAGACCGATACGCCCCAAAAAAGAGCTGATATTAATAATAATGCCGCTGTTTTGAGAGCGCATGAGCGGTATGACGGCTTTACACAGGCGTAACGTACCAAAAACATTAACGTTAAACTGTGCCAACATCTCTGCTTCGGTGACATCTTCTACAGTAGCAACCAAGCCGTAGCCGGCATTGTTAATGAGAATATCGACGCGTTCGAGAGACTTCAGGGCATTAGTGACACTTGACATGTCGGTAATGTCCAGTGCCAGAGGAATCAGGGTATTGCCGGCGATATCATGCAGTGCCTCAGGTGTGCGTGTAGCAGCATAGACCCGATAGCCGTTTTGTGAAAGCAGCAAAGACGTGGCTCGCCCCATTCCCGAACTGGCACCGGTAATAAGAACATGTTTGGTGGTGCTCATCACGATGCCCCCAGGGTACAGACGTGTTGCCCAAGTGCCAGAAGTTCCGCCTCTATTTCATAGGGGGTCGTGGCAACTTCATCGACCTGCCGATAATGAAAACGTTCTGCTCCGTAGCAGACAACGCTGCTTTTTTCGCCTTGAAGCAGTCCGTCAATACCATAGGTAATGAACCGGTATGCCATCAGACGGTCATAAACACTGGGCGTTCCACCGCGCTGTAGATGTCCAAGAACATTCAGACGGGTCTCAATGCCGACATCATTTTGCAGCCATGAGATAATGGTCTCATGCTCTTGTGCGATGCCTTCAGAAACCACGATGATCATATAGTGGCGTCCTTTATGCAGTTGCTGTTTGATACTGCCTGTAAGGGCTTTGAAGTCGTAGGGTATTTCAGGAATCAAACAGAGCTCTGCACCCGATGTCAGTGCCGATACCAGTGCCAGATAACCGCATTCCCGCCCCATGGTCTCAATGACAAAGGCACGGTTAAGGGACGCTGCCGTGTCACGAATAGCATCAATGGCGGTACGAATCATACCCAGTGCGGTGTCAACTCCCAGACAATAGAAGGTTCCGGCAATGTCGTTGTCAATCGTTGAGGGGATGCCGCAACAGGCAATGCCGTGTTCTCGATAAAAGATATGCATGCCGCGAAATGAACCGTCACCGCCTAAAATGACCAGCATGGCAATGTGGCGTTTTTTCAGGTTTAATGCGGCTTGTTTGCGATGTTTTGGGAGCATAAAACGTTCAGATCGACTGGAACCGATGAAGGTACCGCCTTGAGTAATAATATTTGAGACATCACGGTAATGTGCTTCTTGAATACGATCATCAATCAGTCCTTCGTAGCCGTCATAAACCAGGAAGGGAGTCAATGTTTTGGCAAAAGCATACTCCACAAAGCGCTTGATAGCGGGGTTCATTCCCGAAACATCGCCTCCGGAACAGAGAATGGCTATAGCATGCATGAGGACTCCTTTGGAATTTACATGTCAACGATTATACAGTAGAGAACCGGAACTTACAAGTAGTAAATGATAATGATTCTTATAAAAAGAATCTTTTAAGTATATTTCTATTACAATTCTAATAATCATTACCATAAAGGAAAGCTGTTATGAAAAAACTGTTCATCTCGATAGCGGCACTGGGGCTCATTAACGCCGGTGCATATGCGGATGTGACCCGGGATATTGCAACGCTTAAGGCAGATTTACACACCTATCAGGAGATGACCGATACGCTCATTGATGAAATTTCGGATCTGAAATCGGGCTTTAGTTATATGGTAGTCGATGACTCAGAATCGCACCACGGTATGGGAAGTGCCGCTTCGAAAGTGTACTACTCCAAGTCACCGCTTTCCATTGGCGGGTATGGGGAGATGTACTGGGCCAACCCCGATAATGGCGATAATTTTGCTGATGTCTATCGCTTCATACCCTATATAGGCTACCGTTTCAGTGACAACATTATTTTAAATACCGAAATAGAGTTTGAGCATGGTGGTGAGAGTGTTGTGATTGAATTTTTGTATCTGGATTTTTTAATTAATGCCCATACGAATATTCGGCTGGGAAATCTTTTAGTACCGATGGGACTGATTAATCTGCGCCATGAACCCACACTGTTCAACACCATTCAGCGCCCTGAACTTGAGCGCTATCTTATTCCGTCGACATGGCATGAAAACGGTCTATTGGTTTACGGTATGATCGCAGAGAGTGATTTTGAATATACCGTGGGTCTGGTCAATGCTTTGGATCTTAAAGCCGGCAATGAGGCCTCACCGACGCAATGGATTCGTAAGGGACGTATCGGTTCACGCAATAAAGGAGTCATGAATCGTGTTGCCGTAGTAGGACGATTGGATTATCGTGGTTATCACGGTGCACTCATTGGTGTATCAGCATATTACGGCGATGCCGCACAAGGCGCCGTCAGCGGCTCTTCGGCATTGATGTATGACGTGCATGCCACGTATGAAACCCGGGGTATGAAAGCCAAAGGAGTCTTTACGGCAACATCGATCACGGGTGCTAAGGAATGGAACCTTCCTGATGCCGCCACCAAAGCACAGGGCTATTATCTCAATATTGAGTACGATCTGCTGCATACGGCAGCCACATCATTGCGTCTGCCGTTGTTTGTGCAGTACGAATCCTATGATCCGACAAAAAAGACGCTAGGGACTCGGCAACGCAGTAATGCGGTCACCAATATGACATTTGGGGTGAATGTTTTCCCCCATGAGCAGGTAGTCTTAAAGGTGGATTACACCATGAAAAATTATGACGATGATAATCAGAAAGACTACCATACGTTGAGTTTGGGACTTGGCTTTATATTTTAACAACAAGGAGGGCGGTTATGTTCCATGTCATGGTAGTATTTGCTTTGGGTTTAACGCTTCATGCTGCAGTATTAGTGTCACCTTTTGAGGCAATACGGTTGAGTTACCCCACACAGACGCTTCATATTGTCAAGAAAAATATTATGCTCACCGGCGAAGAGGCGACCCATCTGTCACAACAGTCCCGTCTTAAGCTCAACACCAAGATCTATCGTACCTATGCCGTACGCAGTGCTGATCGGCTGATCGCTTATGGGGTATTGATTACGCGGAAGGTTCGCAGTAAAAATGCCGCCGTGCTCTATTTGATCGATACCCTTAGCGATGCGATTAAAAGTATTGAGATTGTGGCATTTCATGAGCCTCCTGAATACATTCCTCCCGCAGCTTGGCTGCAACAGTTTCACGGAAAAAGGGCGAAGGATGCGTTGTATGTCGGAAAAAACATTCCGACCATCTCCGGAGCTACCATGTCGGCACGAACACTAAGTGAGAGTGCGCGACTGGCGTTGGCGCTTTATGAGCATCTGCTTAAAGGAAGGAAATGAAGTTTTTACTTAACGACACGCTGGCCGGTCATCGGATGATGCGTCTGTTGTTAACGGGCTTACAGGTGTTTACACTGGTTTTTATTGCATTGGA
>QNZR01000121.1 GCA_003978475.1 Sulfurimonas sp. | reverse complement strand
ATTCCGACTCGTTAACCCCCATGACAAACGTAGGAGTATCATCTTTTGCCGGAGCGGAAAAGAGTACTTTTTCCATACCGTTATCCAAGTGAGCCTGTGCTTTTTCCCGGGTCAGGATTGCCCCGGTACACTCCAGAACCATCGTCGCTCCTTCGGCGGCAAAATCCAGATTTTTCGGGTCACGATCACAAAAAATACGTACTGATTTTCCGGCAATACGCAAATGCTCGGCATCAATGACCTCAATATCATGAGCAAAGGTACCGTGAACGGAGTCGTTTTGAAGAAGGTACACCATCATCTCTGTCGTCGCGGTATCGTTAATCGCCACCAGTTCTACATCATCGCGATCTGCTACAATACGTGCTACGCACCGTCCAATACGTCCAAAACCATTAATTGCAATTTTTAATGCCATGCTTACATTCCTGAAAGTTTAAAATAAATATGGTGATGTTATCAAAAGTTAGCTATAATAGGGATTAAAAACCTATGAAATCTATTGCACTTTTTGGCGGGAGTTTCGATCCGCCCCATAACGGACATGTCGCGGTGGTCAACGCGGCACTTCAGCACCTTCGTCTCGATAAACTGATGATTGTTCCTGCCTATTTGAACCCCTTTAAAACCTCGAGCACGGCACCGGCGTCGTTACGCCTACAGTGGTTACGTGACATCTTTCGAGACTATGCCAATGTCGAGGTCAGTCCTGTAGAAGTCGTACAGCAACGTGCGGTTGCGACGATTGAAACGGTAGAATATTTTCAGCAACATCACGCACCGTGTCGTCTCTTTGTTATTATCGGTGCTGACAATCTTGCCACATTGCCGCAGTGGCATCGCTACGCAGAGTTGGAAAAGAACGTCACGTTTGTCGTAGCGCATCGCGATCATGTTACAATACCGCCACACTATATGGATTTACATGTTGATGTTCCCATCAGCTCAACAGCATTACGAGCCAATACGAACCCGGCATGGATTCCAGAGCAGGTGCGTCATGCCATCACTTCATATTATAAGGATACCAATGAAAAACCGAGTTGAGAAAATTTCTCAAATATTAGACACCCACAAAGCCGAGTCCATTGAAGCTTTCGATCTGAGTCGTCAGGACTATTTTGTTGATGAGGTCATTATTGCCTCATCACTGGGCGTTCGTCATACCGAAGCCCTGCTCGATCATCTTAAAAAAGAGCTGAAACCTCATGAGCAGTTTTTAGGCGTAGAGGTCAGCGATGAGTGGATTGTTATTGATTTGGGAGATATTCTCATTCACATTATGACACCTGAATATCGAATTAAATACGACATGGAGAGCTTTCTTAACAGCTTAATGACATCATCAAATAACAATTAAACATACTATTTAAGTAAAGTATTGTCAAAAATATTATATACTCACACCTATTATTTAATTTCATTAAGGAAAGATGATGGGTTTTTTTTCTCAAAGAGATGAGCGACACGAGGAAACTAGCAGTTTACAGGAAGAAAACAGCCGTTTGCTTCAGGAAAACACCGCCTTGCAACAACGCATAGAGGAGTTGGAACAGCAGCTTAATGTTAAAGACATATCCTCTTGTGACTCTTTTTTGACACTAATGCAGTATCAAAACGAGAATCTCAAAAACAATATTATTGACATTCAGGGCAATATGAATGCCTCGGTGAGCTCCTCTAAAGAGAATCTGGAAACCTCTGTGCAGATGCTGCAAAGAATTGAAACGCTTGGGGAACAGTCACAAAACATCTCCGGCGCTTTAGATGCACTGAATCTCTCTTCTGAAGAATCTACGCACACGGTAAGCGGACTTTCTGATCGTGCCGAAGAGGTCGGAAACATCTTAACCCTCATTAAAGACATTTCCGATCAAACCAATTTACTGGCGCTCAACGCCGCCATTGAGGCCGCACGTGCCGGTGAACACGGTCGCGGGTTTGCCGTCGTTGCCGATGAAGTTCGTAAACTGGCTGAAAAAACCGACAAAGCCGTTGCCGAGATCAATGTCTCTTTGCAAACCATGAAACAGGACGTCATGAGCATTGGCGATCAGTTCGGTCATATACAACACGGTATTAGCAGTGCCACCGCTATGATTGGCGAGTTTAATGACGGTTTACAACACTGTACCATCGATTTAAAACAGACGTTTGATCATATCGGTCGTGTTGCCGATCGTGTCTTTATGTCTTTAGCAAAGCTCGATCATGTGTTATGGAAAATCAACACCTATTATAGTGCCATCACCCAAAAAGAGCAGTTCAAGTTTGTCTCACACCATAACTGCCGTCTGGGCAAATGGTATTATGAAGGGGAAGGGTTTGCCAGTTTCAGCAAGACACCCAGCTACAAAAGTCTGGAACGTCCTCATGAGATTGTTCACAACGGAACCCATAAAGTCTTCGATGAGATGGTACGCACGCCACTGGAGTTTCATAAACTCAAAAGTGCTTTTGAAGAGATGGAACAAGGAAGCACTCAGGTCTTCTTGATCTTAGATAAAATTCTTCATGAGAAAGATACGTAACAATTACATGTAAATTGAGGGGCAGATGCGCATATTTGGTTTATCTCTTGTTGCTGCAACGCTGCTTGTGGCACAACCTTATGTGAGCAGCCGGATCATTACGCGTATTGAGGCCAAATACGATGTCTTTGCCAAAAACCGCTTTGTCGCGCTCAATGCGACACTAGAAGCCCTGCGCCATAAAAGTGAGCATGAAAAACTTGAGGGGGTCAATGATTTTTACAACAACACCCCCTATCTTTCCGATATGAAAAATTATGCCCAATCCGACTACTGGGCCACTCCTTTGGAATTTTTGGGACGTGACCGGGGTGATTGTGAAGATTATGTAATTGCCAAATATTTTGCCCTCAAATATCTTGGAGTGGATACGCAAAAACTCTACTTCACCTATGTTAAATCCCTAAAATTTCGTCAGGCACATATGGTATTGACCTATTTTAAAACCCCCACCGCCATTCCATTAGTTTTAGATAACTATAATTTAAAAATTTTTCCTGCCAATAAGCGTCATGATCTCATACCGATCTACAATTTTAATGCCGACGCCCTCTATCTGGCACAACAACAAGGAGAACACGGAAAAAGTATTACCCATACCAAAACACACAAAAAATGGGATATGCTTTTACAAAACATCAAAAGGAATAAGTTATGACGCTCTTTCGACAGATGGCACTGTTAACTTCACTGTTTATGGTCATTACTCTCATGACCGTTTTAGGACTCAACTTTAAAACTGCCAACGAGCAGATGCAGGAACAACTCTATAATGATGCCAAAAACACGGCAGCATCTCTCAGTCTGACTCTCGGCACCGCCATGGGAGACTCCAGCATGATGAGTGCCATGATTAATGCCAATTTTGACAGTGGACATTACCAAAAGATCGCACTTGTTGATCAGAACGGTACCGTCATCTATGAGCGGCATGCCGAAAACAAAAGCTCGGATGTTCCCCAATGGTTTATTGATTCCGTCCCCATTCATACTCCCGTAGCCACTGCGCAGGTCTCTTCGGGATGGTCGCCCATCGGTATGCTCTTTGTGCAAAGCGACAACATTCATGCCTATACGCAACTCTATGATATTTTTACCGAGCTGCTTCTGTGGTTCAGCGTGATCACCGCCATGGCACTATTGATTTTAAGTATGGCACTGCATCTGTTTTTACGCCCCCTGAAAAAAGTACAAGAACAAGCAGAAGCGGTAGGCAAAAACCATTTTATTATTCAAGATGAGCTCCCCTCCATTGTAGAGTTTCGAGAGGTGGTCAGTACCATGAATACCATGGTTACCAAAGTCAAAACCATTTTTGACCGGGGCAATGAAGCGCTTAAGAAAAATCAGGAGCTGCTCTATCGTGATCCGGTAACCCAGCTTTATAACCGTCGCTACCTTATGCTGAAACTGCCCACACTCCTACGTCCGGAAAGTGACCATTTTGGAGGCAGTACACTTTTTATTACCCTGCATGATGCCCAGCGCATCAACCAGCAGCTCGGCCATCAAAAAGCAGATAGTTTCTTCTACCGTCTGGGGTCATTGCTGCAGCAAGCCCTGCAAACCATTCATGATGCTATGGTGGCACGTACCAGCGGAACGGAATTTGCCATGATCTTGCCCAACTGTGACCGCGACAATGCCCTGAAAATTGCCAATACTCTCAACCGAAATGTCACGGTACAGTTGCGACAGAGTTTTGAGCTTGATGCCGCCTCATGCTATCTTAGTATCGGCATTTATGCCTATGACACCAAACAGAGTGTTCATGAGCTGCTTGCCCGATCCGACTACGCCCTAACCCAGGCAAAAACATTAAAAGAAGGCGGCATTTACATGTACGCCGCAGATGATGACAAAAGTGCTCTGGGAAAAGAGCCATGGCGCCGCATTATTGAAGATGCCCTATCGTCCGATAGTTTCACATTGAAGTTTTGGCCGGTCGTCACCACGCTTTCCAACCGGACGGTTCATCATGTTTTGAGCTTCGGTATTACCACAAAACAGCAGCACTACTCTTACGGAAGTTTTATTGCTCCGGCAATCAGCCTGGGACTGATTCAAAACATTTACATGTATATTTTAGAAAAGCTGTTTCAAAATCCGCCCCGGGAGCAGCATGAAAGCCACTATTGCATTCGTCTTTCAAGTGATTTTCTCAAATCTTCAAAAGCCTATGAGGTGACACAAAAACTACTGCAGCGTTATGCCAAAAAACCTCCGGTAAACATCACGTTTGAGATTTCCGATGCCCTTGTCATGCAACATCTTGAAATCGTCAAAAGTTTTGAATGGCTCTTTGAGCAGTATGGTTACGCTGTGGGACTCAATGAATTTACCGGAGCCTCTAATGACTACAGCTATCTGCAAGAGGTTCGTCCCCGATTCATTAAAGCAGAGGTCAGCTTTTATCTGGATCTCTCAACGGCAAGCATGAACGCACTGCATATCATGGCAGATTCGCTGGGCATCACCCTTATTGCTACCGGTGTGACGACGCCAGAGGAGGTAACGGCACTGAATAAAGTAGATATTCACATCATTCAAGGCGCCTATGCAGAGACATTACTAGAGTAACAACATTGATACCTTGATATATATCAACTCATATTTCACAATATTATTTTATAATATTGTAAATATCATGATACAAAGGTCTATGATGTCGTGCTCTCAAAAAGAGTGCCTTCAGACGGCACAAATAGCTTCTACATGGCATAAAGAACAACTCCGCCAACAACTCAATACATGTAATACCTGTGTGATGTACCGTTGCGGCGGCATCAAGGCATCAAGTGAACCTTACGAACGTGCGACGCGATCCACCATAGGGATGCTCTATGCTAGAAAATGTTTTCAACGCTAGATACCCAAAATGAAGCTTTACGCCAACAAATCGGCACCCAACATTTTTAAATACGCATGATGCTCATCTCTATGTTATCAAAAATCGCAATTCACTTGCTTTTATAGGTAAAGGTTGTTAGGTATTGTAGAGAAGTTTGGTTGGTCAT
>QNZR01000112.1 GCA_003978475.1 Sulfurimonas sp. | reverse complement strand
ATAAAATCGGTAATACATACGATAAAATGAACCAATACCGATTTTATATTTCATTAAGTTTAAAATACCGCAACTTCACGTCGCGGGCTATGCACGTCGTATTCATGAAAAAGGTGCCAAAAGCTCCGAGGTTAAACCGATTCCAAAAGCATACAGTACGCAAGGCGCTTTTGGCAATCGACAACGTCGAGGTCCGGCTAAAAGAAAAAAACGTACGAAACGTGATGGACCGACCTTTATAGAAGGTTCTGACCATAAGAATACTAAAAATCGTAAAAAATAGTTATTTTTTAGCTATAATTTAAAAAACAGATGATATTGATAATTAATGAAACAGCAACAAACGCATAATAAGTTTTTAATCATGACACCGGAAATCAAAACTATTGATGAAAGTGACATAGCCGATAATGTTCTTTACTATGAGTATGCCACCAAGCATTTGGCACGACTTGAGAAAGAGGGAATTGACAAGGATGATCCAAGGTTTTTGAGTGCCTATCGCTCTTTTGAAGGAGAGGTTTTTGAAAATGTGATGTATGAGATACTGCTGCGTCATGCACTCAAACATACCGAAATTACCGAGTTTATTATTAAAGGACCACACAAACCCCGAACCAAGGCACTTTCCAACGCACTTTCTATCAGTGCAAAGGGGCAAATTGTTTATCGTACCAAAAGTAAAGAAATTGGAGAATTTGATGCCCTTTTTTGTGCTGGAAAAGAGCTCTACTTTGTTGAGATGACTTTGGTTAAATCCCTCTCTAACTTGAAAAAAAGGCTGCGTAAGAAAAAAGCACTGCTAAACGTCCTCTTCCCCGAGTATACGATTAAATCGCTTATTATTGTCGATGAGGGAGCCACCGGAGTGAAACAGCTGCCCTCATACTGCACCGTCTGGTTAACCAAACCGTTTTCCGCACAGCGATATTATCAGAAAATTATTATAGAACGCAATCACAGCAGAAAGCCGCTTAAAAAAATTCATGCCAAAAATATTGTCGGAACCCGAAGTCTCAAAACCCATCCGTTTCGTTACTATAATGTATTGGGGTGGATTTTTACGGGTCTGCGGAACCACAATAATTATATTATCAATATGAAATTTTTGAAGCGTCCTGACGTAACCCGGTTTATTGATCTCTTTACAAAAATTTACATCGGCTATATGGAGGCGGAAGAATTTCAAAAACTCTATCCCGGTACGACGGCTAAAATTCCTCAGAAGGTTATGGTGTCGATCGACAAAGAGCATACCGGAGAGCTGACGCTGGCGTACTACTTTCAGCATAGCCGAAAAAACCTTGAGTATGTCAAAGCCAATGCCAACGGCGTGCTTAATATCTCCAAAAAAGATCCGTACGGCATTACGGTGACGGAAGTTGTTCATATTTTTAAAATGACCAAGTCCTATCATGAACTTAAAAAAGAAGATATTGTTAAAATTACGTCACTGCTGCAACGATTACCTGTTCAGTATAATGCGCTCTGAGTGCAGTGAGCAGCTTCTAAAAACCGACGCGGTCAATACGTCCTTTTTGACAGCTGTGGCGCGCCATGGGAGCATTTTTCAGCAGGGCACCAAAGGTTTTGGCTTTGGAAATATCTCCTTCGAGGTTAATGCGAAGTTCTGTAATGAGACCGCTGTTGCACTGCATGGTCACTTTGCGTCCACTTCCTTTTCCGAAAGCTTTGTCGAATGCAAGACGTACCTGCTTAATCGTAACATGATTTCCGACATTTCGGACAAAGAAATCACGAACATAGGAGTTGTTGATCTGTGCCAGCAGCATTATTGAATCTTCAAAATAGCGCTCCGGGGTTGTGTGATAGCAGGTACCGTGTTTTTTCCACTCGTGTTGATGCAAGCCGCTTTTTGCAGCCGGCATTACCCGTAGCAGCTCCTGATAGAGCGAGGGGTTGAGCCAAAGCTTTTTTGTCGGTTTACAGTAGGTATTGTTTCGTGGCTGTGGCCATAATCCATGCAGCGTAAAATGTGACGCAGAAAAATCGGTCTTTTTGACATTGCGACATTCCCGTTTTTTCTGATGGGTCTGACAAAAAGCATTTTGCCAGCTAATTGCCAGGGCATTGCGTGTTGAAACCTGAGTATTTGCTGTAGCGCTGCTATGGCTGGAGTACGCATACAAGGCTGCACCAAGAAGAATAGAAACCAGTAGTAGTACGATTTTTTTCATCATGATATGTAAAGGTACCTTTTAATTTTTTTGGTTGGTGTGGTAACAAAAGGTTCACTGTGTTCAATAAACTTATGAATTTTCTTGAAGGCAGAGAGCTTTTTGTTGGTTTGCAGGCGCAACTCCTCGAGATAGGCGTCAATATCTTCCCGGAGTTCGGAATCTGCATGTTGGTTAGCTGAAAACTTCTCATCAATACGTTCATAGTCAAGATGGATGCGGGCAACGAGTTTACCTTCTTGATCATACACTAAAGAATCTGCTATATACTCATTCTCATTAATGACCGCTTCAATCTGTTCAGGATAGATATTTTCGCCGCTAGGTCCAATAATAACATTCTTGCTGCGTCCGCTGATGAACAAGTAGCCCTCATCATCAAAATAGCCTAAATCTCCGGTGAAAAACCATCCTTCATCGTTAAGAACCTCTGCGGTGCGTTCAGGATCTTTATAATATCCCTTCATAATATTGGGACCGCGCGCAATAATCTCTCCCTCTTTGGTGTGAGGGTTATAGTTATGCAGTTTTAACTCGATCCCATCCATGGCAGGTCCGGTAGAGCGCAGTTTGGGTTTTTGAGACGGGGTTCCTGCCAAAAGAGGCGAGGTCTCGGTCAGTCCGTAACCGATGACATACGGAAAACGGGCTTCAATGAGAAACTTTTCTACCAGAGGTGACAGGGGGGCACCCCCAATGCCGAAAAAACGAATTTTTCCACCAAAAGACTCCATGAGTTTTTTGCCGGCAGAGCGATGAATTAATTTTCGAAAGAACGGTATTTTGTAGAGATTGCGAATCACCAGGTTGCTTTGAAACTTCGGAAACACCTTGGTTTTACAAATTTTTTCAATGACCAGAGGAACACTCAGCATGTAAGTCGGCCGAACCTGCTGCATGGCTTTAAGCAAAATGGTCGGTGTCGGCACTTTGTTTAAATAATAGATGGCGCTGCCGTGCAAAAGGGGAACCAGCATACCGACCGTACACTCTAACGTGTGTGCCAGCGGCAGAATCGAAAGAAAACGATCATCGGGCATGGTGGTAATGACACAGCGGGTTGACATGGCATTTGAAGTGAGGTTTTTGTGGGTGAGCATGACTCCTTTGGAGTGACCGGTCGTTCCTGATGTGTAAAGAAGTACTGCCAGGTCATCTTCTGCTACTCGTACGGGTTCGCTATTCTCCGGTACCGAATTGCTAAGAAAGGTTTCGCGAAGCTCTCCCATACTCTTTTTAAACTGCTCAAATTTTTCTGTGACAAGGTCGGGTTTATTAAGCTCTTCAATCATCGATAACGTTTTCAGGTCAATAGCGAAAAGCAGACCGTTTTCTTCCTGTTCCAAGACCGTATCCAAATATTTTTCAGATACAAAAATGCCTTTTGAGAGGGAGTCTTTGAGAATATGGTGGACTTCTGAGGTATGAAAATCAGGTAAGATCGGTACAGCCACCGCTCCCATAGTGGTAATGGCAAAATAGGCAACACCCCAATGCGGCATGTTTTCACTTAAAATGGCAATGTGATCCCCCGGACCAATGCCAAGTGTGCGTAGTTGTTTAATGACATCGTGCACTTTCTCATAAAAGTGTGCATAGGTCATGGTTTCACCTTCAACATAGCAGACGCACTTGCGTTCATGATACAGAGCAAAGCTTCGCTCAAGCAGTGCTGCTAATGTTACTTCCTGGAGGTCATAAGCGTTTTTCATCGTATATTCCGTGTCGTAGATCAATTATGCATCGAGGATTATACTATAATTACAAACTTTTAAAAGGGTTTTTAATGAAAAAAGAGCAAAAAATGACGTTAACGACTAAAGTACTTTTAGGAATGTTTTTGGGTATTGTGGTCGGACTTGCCATTAACGGCAGTGGACTTAACTGTGATGATACCCTCATAGGAGCCTATGTTGTTCACGGACTCTTCCATATTATAGGGGTGATGTTTATTACGGCGTTGAAAATGCTGGTCGTACCTTTGGTGATTTTCTCTTTACTAAGTGGTGTTTTGGGCATCGGTGATGTCTCGACACTTGGACGCGTAGGAATGAAATCTTTTGGTCTGTACCTTTTGACAACGGCTATTGCGATTGCCGTTGCCATCAGTCTGGCATCTTCTTTGGGTGTGGGTGAGGGAGCCAACTTGACTTCAAGCACTACCTTTAATGCAGCAGAAGCGCCGGCGCTTTCTCAGGTGTTAATCAATATTATTCCCGGTAATATTGTAGATGCTATGGCAACAGGACAAATGCTTCAGATCATTTTCTTCTCTATTTTAGCCGGTATCTCCATTCTGATGGTCGGTAGCAAAGCCAAGCCTTTGGTGGAATCTATTGAGTTGATGAATGAAGTCATGATGAATATGGTCAATATTGTCATGAGTGTCGCGCCCTATGCCGTATTTGCTCTCATTGCCAAAGCCATATCGGATTTGGGGCTGGATCTGTTGCTGGAGCTGGGGTCGTATGTAGCAGTACTTATTGCCGCACTGCTGATTCATCTGTTTGTCACTTTGAGTGTGCTGTTTAAGCTTTTTACCAATTTAAGCCCCGTCATGTTAATGAAAAAATTACGCAATGTTCAAATCTTTGCCTTTAGTACTTCGAGCTCCAATGCGACCATTCCCGTCACATTAAAGACCGTGACAGATCGTCTGGGTGTCAAGAATTCGGTAGCGTCGTTTACCGTGCCTTTTGGTGCTACCATCAATATGGACGGCACCGCCATTATGCAAGGTGTTGCCACAGTTTTTATTGCCAATGCCTACGGTGTTGATTTGGGACTATCCGGGTATTTAACGGTCATTTTAATGTCGGTCCTGGCCTCTATCGGAACGGCAGGAGTACCGGGAGTCGGACTGATCATGCTCTCTATGGTATTTACTCAGGTAGGGTTGCCGCTTGAGGGAATCGGACTGATTCTTGGAGTAGATCGTCTGCTTGATATGGTGCGTACTGCCGTGAATGTTTCGGGCGATGCTACCGTATCGGTCATTATTGCCAAAAGTGAAAAGCAGTTTGATGTGGCATGTTTTAACGACCCTGCTGCCGGACGCATTGAGGAGGTTCATATTAACGAGCGTGTTGAACATGACATTGCCGATTTTGTAGAACAAACCCATAAAAAGCACTAAAGAACAGGCGATGCGACTAGAGACGATGAAGCAGATACCGACACCGTGTTATGTTTGCGATGAAGCACTCCTGGAGCAAAATCTGAAGATTTTGGATCGGGTTCAACAAGAAAGCGGTGCCAGGATCATTTTGGCACTCAAAGGCTTTGCGATGCACGGTACCTTTGCCCTAATCAAAAAATATCTGCACGGTTGCACTGCCAGCGGTCTGCATGAGGCCATGCTGGCTCATGAAAAGATGGGCGGTGAGGTACATACTTATTCGCCGGC
>QNZR01000108.1 GCA_003978475.1 Sulfurimonas sp. | reverse complement strand
CATAGCGCGTGTCGTTGATGTCAATTTTGGTGGAGCAGGAGCGCTGGACAGAGTCGGTGCTACCGATTTTCGAGTCGGTCATATCCCAGACGCCGGAGACCCTCAATATCACCGTTCCTTTCACCCTGCTACCGGTCTCATTGCATTTCAAGCAGCGGGAATAGCCTTGGACGGCAATGACGACATTGACGATCAAGATACCAATGGCCCTGTAGCGCTTTATACTCGAGCAGGTGATATTGCGGGGTATAAAAAGAACTATCTTGTTGACATTGACGTTGCTTATTCTAGTGATGCGCTTGTCGGATTTAACTTTACAAGTGCTGCTGCTGCTGTTAACTCAAATATGAAAATGATCACCATCTCGTTAGATATCCCCCTTTCTGACGGCTCAGGTAACTTTGATACCGATGCCGTCGTGCTTCGCTCTTACGCTGCGAATATTGGTGAAGTGGCATTTTTTAGAAGGACTTACTGATGCGTAGTATCTATCAACCCATAAAAAAAGCCTTTACGCTCCTGGAGATGATTATTGTCATGGTCGTACTGGGCATCATTGCCAACTTTGGAGTAGAAATTTTAGTCAATGCCTACTCCAATTACATTTTTACCTCAGTACAAAACCGCCTGCAAAGTCAAAGCGAAGCCGCTGTTAATCAAATTGCCAATCGTCTGGAGTACCGCATTAAAGATTCTGCTATTGCCCGAACAACTTCCGGAGATCCTGTTGTTCTGGCTCAAGCAGCCGAAGGAATGGATACCGGTGTTTTGGAGTGGGTTAGTGCTGATCGTGAGGGCTGGTTGGGAGCTACAAATGTTCCGCTGTGGAGCGGTTTTATTGATGTCAACAATCCTGCAGCTGCCGTCAATAGACTCATTACTCCTCAAAGTAATTTAGCTGCTTTAGATGCGCTTATTGGAAACATCTCCCCAACAGGAAGCGGTGTAGCCGATGCTGCCATCTATTTTTTAGGCGGAAGCGGTGATGCGCTAAATGGCTTTGGCTGGAGTGGCGCTATTGCTGCGCAAAACCAGTTGCTGCATCCTATCAATCAAACGGCTGGCGGTAACTTCACCTCTTCTATTGCAGGAGTAAATTTTGCCAATGTAGATATTTTTGAGTTTTACCAACTTGCATGGACGGCTTACGCGGTAGCTTTTGAAAATGGCAATTTGGTGCTGTACTATGACTACCAGCCATGGCTTGGCGAAACCGCTAGAGCCAATGGAACACGCGAAGTTTTAATGCAAAATGTCACTACATTTGCGTTTAAATCCGAAGATGGTGTCATTAGCATTCAGGTTTGTGTGAGTGACACGGGTCTCAGCGATGCTGAAGCGTATTCCGTTTGTAAAGAGAAGACCATATTATGATGAACCCCATCCATAAAAATTTACATGTAAAACAGCGCTCCGGATTTGCCATGCTTATGGCCATTTTTGTCATTGTCATTGTTGGTACCTTGATGGCACTCATGATCTCTATGAGTGCCACATCACTCAAGCGTACTACCAACCTCTACTTGCATGAGCAAGCCGTTCTTCTGGCTCGCAGTGCGACGGAATATGCAATCCTCGCCATTTCAGGAACCGACAGAACTGCCGGATGCCTTACAAACATCAATACCGCCTATGATCCTTCCGGAGCTGGCAACAATATGTTTACTATTACTACTACTATTAGATATATCGGTCTTAGCGGCGGTAATGCTGCCAATGAATGTACTGTTGCTGAAAACTTCATTCCCAACGCCAATGTTACGGCACCCGAGTCCAAGGGCTCGGCACTGATTGACGTTGTTGTGACATCTGATCCAACACTGGGGCTCAATGAGACTATCCGTTACCATCGGCGCACCTTACAAAAACTCTAATTCATGCATCCTTAATATACTTTTATAATAATTAGTGTTATATTACATTAATTATTATCTTAGAAAAAAGACCGTGACGATGAAATACCTACTCTTGATACTACTGCTGTATATCCAACTCTTCTCAACGGATTTTACCTGTGCCAACCCCAAACCCTTTACTACGGTCTACAGCGCCGACGATTACTCCAAACTGGTTCTCATTGGAAACAACTCCTTGTGTATGAATGCCGGTGGGGTGTGCGGTGATCCCGGAAACGCTACCAACAACAGTATTAATATGATGCATAATGATGTCGACGATGACCCTCTTACCACACTCAATTCTTCTGCAGCACTGTTAGATATTCCCAACAATAAAAATATCCTCTGGGCAGGATTGTTTTGGCAGGGCTACATGGTCAACTGGGATGATGATGCCAAGGAAGCCGGTCATACCATCAAATACAAACATGAAAATGATACCTACCAGGTTGAGCTCAATGCCCAGATGAACTGGGTCTATTTTAATGCTTCACGCTTTTATTACCAAAGTTTTGTCGATATTACCGACTATGTCAACCGTTTTGGAAGCGGTTACTACTGGATCGGTGACATCGCCACGATGGAAGGTCAACCCGGAGGCGGAAGTTTTGGCGCATGGTCTTTAGCGGTCGTTTATGAAGATTATGATGAGGACTTCAACAATATTACCGTATTTCACGGTTATCAGGCTTTTGCAGGCACTAATGATATCAATAATGCCATCGCCTATGCCAATGCCAACGGGTGTGATGCCACCGACACCGGTGTGGGCAGCGGTGTCGCTTCGACCCTGTCCGGATTTTTAACTCCTAAAACCAATAAAGTGCAATCCACACTCATTGTTTTTGCCGGAGAGGGCGATATTGGACTGCGCGGTGACACCGGAACACTCACTGATCTTTCCGGAACCAAACATTCGCTAACGAATACTCTCAATCCCCAAACCAATATTATGAATGCCACCATTTCCAAAGACGGTCACACCGTTACAAGTGGTAAACCCTATATTGCCCCTAACAGTCTGGGCATCGATATTGACACCTATGATGTCAGCGATATTATTGAAAACAACCAAAGTTCTACCAATATTGAATTTACCTCAAGCGGTGACGGTTATATGCCCGGAATGTACGGTCTGCAGACACAGCTTTATGTTCCAAGATTCTGCTATGACTATGCTTACAAACAAAACAATCGCTTCTTTACCGAGAAAAACAGTGGTGATTTTACGCCGCATATTCGAGGTAATGTCATTAGCGGTACACCGATTGAAGTCAGTATTTATATTAAAAACAAAGAGGCTTCTGACGTCAAAGCCATCAATACTACCCTGAATATTCTCGATATCAATGCCTCTCAAGCCCGCTATATTTCCGATTCTACCCGTGTGACCTACCCCGGGTCCCAGCAGGCAACCCCTATTGTCGATACGGCAGCAACCTCCTCATCTCAAATTATTGATATTCCCATCGGTGAAGTGTACGGTCAGGAGTATTTCTATACCTACTATGAGATCACACCACAAACCAATACCCTACTGATGCCTATTAATGCCGAGTTTAGCTACGATCTGGTTTTGGCAACAGGACAAAAACACTACACCAGCCAGCTCAATGACAAGATCCCCATCTGTTCCGATTCCAACTTCAAGTACATTCCGGCATACGGCGCTTTTAATATTGTACAATCCGATCTCTATGCCAACTACGGCTATTATAATATTCCGACACAAGTCACACAGCGGGCCGATGATTTTATATTGGTGGCACACGATTACAACAGCTCCGATAACAGTACCATTCATAATGAAAAAAAAGTCACAACTATGGTAGCTGTTTCGTTAATTGATGCGGGTAAATATCACGATATCAACGCCTCGTGCAATGAACCTGACAATGCGATTAGTCCACGTGTTTGGCTCACGTTAGACCATACGTCACGCGTATCTTTGAACAAAACGACTCTTGAGAGTGCGATCAGCGATCAGCGTCTCTCTGATGCTATTTTATCGGAAAATACCCGTGTCGGCAGCGCCGAAGCGTTTTATAGTAATGCCCGGGAAAATACGGCCTTTCGAATCACCTATAACGCTGTCGATGCTGAAGGTTCACTCGTAGCACTGGAAGTGTTCAATCTTGCTGATGGCAGCCGGCGTTTTAATATTAAAAATTTTCCTTATGCTCTTACCGATAGCGTCTGTTTGCAAGATGTTGACGGCAACGGTAACACGACTGATACGGTCACACAAATGTGTACTCAAGAAGGGACACCGCCAAATGATGCCATGACAGAGTCTGCACTGGCAGCCTGCATGGAGTGTGTTTATGGCTACCACGTACGTTACGTCTGCTCACGTGATAATTTTGCAACTCGTCCGGAAGCCTTTTTGCTTAAAATCAATGACCGCAATCAAAGCAATCCTGCACAAATCTTGCGCATTGCCGATGACCGAAGCGGCACCACCACTGTGCCAAACAGTGCCCGAGTATCTCTGGCAGCAGGCTATAAATATCAGCTTGAAATCAATGCGACCAATCATATCAGTCATGCAGGCAGCCCGGGTTATGTACGAAACTTTCAATTTGGCGGTCGGGATTATAACCTCTCTTTGTTGTGGGAACCGAGCGACCCTGCTGTTAATGCTTTCTGCAATGACCGAAAAACATATCGGCAATTATCTCCCAAAATCATTGACGGATTTGACACCACCACCGACGGGCTCTCTCAAGTAGGTGAATATCGTCTTAAAATGATCGATAATACTTGGACCCGTGTCGACTTTGATCCCATGTTCATGACACACCATACCGGAAGCTATTTTGCATCCGGAAGCGACTGTATCGTGAATGACTCCATTGTCCCTGAAGTACCGCTAGTCACACCTTCGGTTAACGCTAACGGCACCTCCATAACCGGTATTAACGGCTGTACCATAGACAGTGAGCATAATCATAGCAACACGCTAGTAGCGCCTCAAACTTCCTACTACTATAGAGACTACAATCTGACGTTTAAACCCTACCGCTTCAACCTAAATAATTTCACTCCGTCAATAGGAATAGCCAATGCCGGATTTGATGGAAATTCACAGTTTGTCTACATGAGTGATATTAACAGAACCTGGAACACTGACAATGCTACCAATGATTATATGGCAGTGAAGTTCATTGGTACCATTGATGCTGTTGGAGCCGACAATCTGCGGCTTAGCAACTATGTTGATGGGTGCTATGCCCAGGATCTGAATATCTCGGCGCTATCGAACTATGCCATAGCGCCTACTGATGGTGCTAATGATTTTATTGCTGATGCCGACCCAAGCAACGATCTTAACCTAACACGCTACATTAGAGTCAGAGATACCAATGCCAGTACGGTAAGCCTCTATAGAGTTCCTGCTAATGACATTGGTACATCACAAGATGACAACCTCTCTCAGGGCGTCTTTTTCAAAAACATGAAAGGACAGGCCAATGTTGGATATTTGATTAACTACAATCGCCGCATCATCACTCCGGCTGATGGTACTCCGGCATTTATGTCACCAAACAATCCGGCTGTCAAAACATTTAAAGATTTAAATATTACATGTAAAAACAGTGCCAATAAGCACTGTGTCATCAGTGCCGATTTAGTCGATAGAAATTATAGTGGAAATATTGATCTTTTAAATACCACCATCACCTTTGGTTACGGACGTACATATACA
>QNZR01000197.1 GCA_003978475.1 Sulfurimonas sp. | reverse complement strand
CAATGATCTTCAAACGTCTCATTCCCGCTCTCGACTTGAAAGCCCTTCCTCGTTTGTGGACGGGAATTATAGAAAAATCGCGCCCGCTTGTCAAGGGTTTGCTCGCTGAATTTTTGAATTTGTCTCTTTTTGGTATTTTCAAGGGTGATTCTATCTCTTTTTACACCTCAAACCTCTTAACGTTTGACTTTTAACTTCGTTTCAATATATTTGGCGATTCCCATCAAAGTTTCATCATCGTATTTTACACCCCATGCCGGCATATCATCCGCCTGGGAACCCCAATGTTCTCCACCATGTTTTGCAAAGAGAAATATTTGTTTTTCACTAAGAATAACTTTTGTCAGGTCATAAGGAAAAATTGATTGTTCAGGGTTATAAGTTGCAACGCCTTGACCGTGCCCCTGCTTTCCATGACAATAAGCACAAGTACGTCCGTAAATTTTTTTACCTCTTTTCAGGATCTTTTGACTCAAAGAGGAAGAATCGTATTGGTACGAAGCAACATACTCACTACTTTTTTTTCCAAATGTATGGTGGATGTAATGCGCCACAGCTCGAAGTGATGCATCATCATAAACCTGTTCCCATGCCGGCATGCCGGTCACAACAGCTCCCCAGTAAAAGGCACCTTTTTTGGCAACATGATATATCTGTTCTTCACTCAAAATTGTTTTGGACAGATTTCGAGGCTGCACATTAAATCCGCCCTGTTCGACCCCGGTTCCATCAGCACCATGACATCCGATACAGGTCTGTTGAAAAATATCTTTACCCTGTTTCATTAATGCTGCATTCATGTCACCTGCAAAGAGCAGCGATGCTGTTGCCATGATGGTTATGATCACAATTTTTTTCATTTGAATTCCTACTTTTAAGTTTTAAATGTATTGAGTTTGGTATTTAGCTCGTTGGCAACAAGAAGCAATTTATCGGAAACATCACTGATCTCATGTAACTGCTCTTGTGATGCATGTGACTCTTTAGAGAGTATTTCAATTTGCTCAATAACTTCTCCTGTCTGCTTTGAGACCTCAATGGAATCATCAACCGTTTTTTCAACAAACCTGGTCGTCTCATCCATAATAGTTGCCATCGAGCGCATGCTCTCTTGAACACCGTTAGATGTATCGGCGAGCTGTTGTGTTTTTGCTACATTTTTATTAATCTCGCCACTAGCATCTGCAACGGCCTGCACAATCGTGTTGACGGTTGTATTAATCTCACTGACACTTTTTTGCGTTCGTTCGGCAAGTTTTCGTACCTCATCGGCAACCACAGCAAAACCGCGACCATGCTCACCGGCACGCGCAGCTTCAATAGCCGCATTCAGCGCCAAAAGATTGGTTTGATCGGCAATATCCTCAATGACCTGCAATACACCTTTGACATCATTGGCACTCTCAAGTAACAGACTCAAACGTTCGGCAAGTTCCTGCTCAGTGACGGCATTGGTTTGAATGCTTTTTACCATACCGGTAATTTCCGTATGCACCTCTTGTAGCGTACTGTTAACTTTTTGCACATCTCTACGCGTATCTTCAGCATCTTCAATGTTTCTATCGAGACTGCTTCGCACCTCGGTGCTCGTTTGAGTAATTGAAGAGAGCATTTGTGCTTCTCGTTGCATAATAGACTCAAACTGACGGCGCACCTCATTGAGACGTTTGGAAATATTCATATTTTCCATACCAGACTCTTTTGCTTCGGCAACAACCTCCTGCACAATCTGTAAAAAACGGTTGATGTATTGACTGGCAATACCTACTTCATCTTGTGAGACTACCTCAAGACGCTTGGTTAGATCTCCCTCTCCGGTGCTTAACTCCCGTGTTGTTGCAGTCAATTGACCAATAGGCTGTAAAATGGATCGTGCCAATATGGGCATACTGACGAGCACCAGACCAATAATGAGAAACAGCAGGGTAATTACCTGAACTTTCATGCTGTTACGAATGCTTGCTGCTTCTTCGCCCAGGTTTTTAGAGACCATCTGTGCAATATTGGTAACCTTTGTAAGCTGCCCAAAAATCAGTTCACGTTGCTGATGTAGCTGACGTAATTTAACAATATACTGACTGAAACCATCATGATATCGCGTTAGCATGGTTTGAATTTTTGCTACCAAAGCTTTGTTTTCAGGCTGCTTGCGAACTTTACGTTTAAGATAGGCCGTATAGTTCATAAGCTCTTCAAACTCAGCCTCAACCGTAGTGTTTCCCTCTTTGCTTAAAAGAAATACAACATCCTTCTCTTTCATGCGTAAATCTTTGAACATGTCTCTTAGATTATTGGCCGCCGATGACGCAACAACGCTGTTACGAATCAGTCTAATCTCTGCACTGTTTTGTACCAGCTCAACCGTTGCGGTATCAATACGCTGATTGAGCGTTTGAATCGTATCTGTCACCTGCTGTGACGTATCTGCAAGAATTTTTTCTGAAGCTCTGGTACGCTCAACACTGTTCTTAAAATCTGAAAAAGCCTGCTGCGTCGCTTTGGTAATGCGTTGTATTTCCGCCGCGTCCTTACTTAGAGTCCTACCCTGAAGGCTTGTGCTCAACTCTTTGCTGATTTTTTCTGCGGAGGCAACGCTAGCAATTGTCGACGCAGTTTTAGTAACATCTTCCCGCCACAACAGGCTGTCACGATTTTCCATATCTTCAAAAAAAATGGTATTAATATGCATCGCCAATGCCGCTTCTTCGTCAATATCTTCCATGACGCTGTTATTGTATTGAAACAGTGCATAAAAACTTAACATCAATAGCGTAATGAAAACGGCTAATCCATAAATTTTCACTTTTATTGTCGTATTTTTAAACATACTGTACCTTTTGTTTTATTAAATCCATACTGTTTATTACAATCCTCTTTTAAAATTTACATGTAAATTTTAAAAGAAATTTGATACCATTCATGCACAACACCATAGCAGTGTTGCACACTCATTGGCTTAGTACTCTACTCTACCACTTCAATAGTCATGTGCATATTGGGATGAATGGCACATTCAACTTCGACGGTACCGGGCTTTTTCATCTCAATGGTCACATCTTGACCCGGTTTTTGCATACCAATATCAAACTCGTTGGCCTCATTATCACTAAAAGCATTATGCGCAAACCCGTCATTATTTTTAAAAATGATTTTATCGCCCACTTTAACTTTCATTGTTTCAGGAGCAAACGTCTTGTCTTTTTGTTTAATGACATGTTCAGCCGCATGTATTGATGCCGCCCATGTCAACGTGCTTACTAACAATATTATCTTTTTCATCTCTGTCTTTTCTCCTAATGTTATTGTGGAAACTGTGTTGGTTCTTTAATATTGAGCGGTTCACCCTCTAAGGTTTTTAAAAAATCAACCAATAGCTCAAGCTCTTCCTGGTTCAATCCACGATCGACAATCAGCGGTGACACTTTTTCACTGTTGGGAAAACGTCCGCCATTACCACATACAGCCGTTGCTTCTGCCAATGTTTTAATGGAACCGTCGTGAAAATAGGGACCACTTTTGGTCACATCCCGCAATGTCGGTGTCTTAAACGCATGAAACCAAGCCGCACGTTTCTTAAGACCATATCGACCTTCATCGGCATCTCCTAAACCTAAATTGTGAAAACTTCCATCGGTAAAGTTAAACCCATCGTGACAATCGGTACAATGCGCCTTTCCGGTAAAGAGGGCAAAACCCTGTTTAGCATTGTCATCAATGGCATTTTGATCTCCCTTAATATAGCGATCAAAAGGGGCTTCGGTTGACACTACCGTTCGCTCAAAGGTTGCAATCGCCTTAGCAAGAGTATCTCTGGTAATTCCTTCACCCGGATAAGCGTTCTCAAATAAAACCTTATAGCCTTCAATATTATTGAGGCGCTTGAGCAACTCGTCTAAATCAATATCCATCTCAACATCGGCTTCAATAGGACCGAGTGCCTGCTCCTCAAGCGTTTTGGCTCGGCCATCCCAAAACTGTCGAATCTGGTAGGCGCTATTGAGCACTGTCGGAGAATTTCGTGGTCCTTCACGTCCTTCAATACCAATCGCTTTAGGTACGCCGTCACTCCATCCATTGGCTTCATTGTGACATGTAGCACATGAAACCGTACCGTCTCGTGAGAGTCGCGTGTCAAAATAGAGAAAAGTTCCCAACTCAACACGCTCCGGTGTTATCTGATTATCTTTAGGTGCCGGAACCGCCTCGGGACGCAGCCACTTACTTAAATTCTCACTGGCACCCACACTCGTTCCCATAATTGTCATACCGACGATGAGAGAGAGTAGCGCATTACCATGATCTCGCTTCATTTTCATTTTTTCTCCTATAATAAAATGCTGTCTGTTATAATATCATATAAATAATTGAATTTATCTAATTTTAACGGAAAAAATAGAATTTAATTTATAGCTGTATTAAAAAACTTTTTTAGTGATTTTATCAGGATTGCCATATTTTTTAAGAAACACTCTTGCAGGCTATATTGGTTATGAGTGTGAGGATATAACATTAATATATCAGAGTGTCAAACCGACAAAAAACTCTGCTAAAGCCATAAAATGACTAAAAGATGCTAAAACGGTTTCAATTATTTTGTCTAGCTTTATACATAAAAATAGGGCATATTCAGTTTTTTGGTGTAACTGCTGAGCATATGACGTTCAAAATCGACGTTGGTCGCATACTCATACCCCAAAGTATCGTTCCAGAGGCTCTCATCTTCCATGCAGAGATAAAAAAAGACCTCCTGATGCCATGGTGCAAAAGCGGCATAAGCATGTGCGAACATCTCCCGTTTCAGGTGTAACGGGTAGGAGAGCTTGCCGTTAGCATCGGCAAAAGGCATCTGTAAAATTTTACTTTTGAAATTACGCTCTCGCAACTGCCTAATCACCGGCTTAATGAAAGTCAATGTTCCCAAAGAGACCAGCACCACCTCTTGGGGTATAAACGTTTTCAGCAGCATCTCATAAACTGCGGCATACTCTTTGAGATAGTTCTCATAGACCACAATCGGGTGAAAATGAAAACCGACCTTGACCCCCTTGTCTGCCAACGCACGCGCCGCGGCAATACGTTTATGCAGCGGGGCACTCAAATGCTCTTCATTGGTAATAATGGTCGGGGTGTTAAGCGACCAGGTACATACAATATTTGGAGGTACCTCATGCTCAAGCAGGTAGCCAATATTGTCCGACTTGGTTTTAAACTCCAAAATAACATTGGGGTGCTTTCGCGCAAAAGCAAACAGCGCCTCTAAAATTCCGGCGCGATTTCCCCATAACAACGAATCCGATGCCTGTCCCGTACCAATATGGTAGGTGCGCTTGGCATCAAGCTCCAGCGCGTCAAGTTTTTGGGCAAAACTGCTGTCAAAACCGATAGTGTGCTCGTTGTAAAACGACTGAATAGAACAGTACGAGCAGTCAAATCCGCAGCTCTCGACCGCATCCAGTGTTAACAGATTGCAACAGCGTGTTTTAGGGGACGCCACCGGGCACATCCCTAAACCCAGCTGGGATTTCTCCTGCTCAACCAACGTAACTTTATGATCTGTTTGATGTGAACTCACGTCAAAATGGGTATAACTGTGCGGCTGATTCTTTTTCGCCTCATAATAATTTCGTGCCCAGTGAAATGCTGCTTTTTTATTGGGAAACTCACTCCAAGATTCCCGAAAAGGCGACTCGTCCCACATGTGAAGATCAATACTCATCTCCACAAGCTGTTTAAGCTCCTGATATG
>QNZR01000073.1 GCA_003978475.1 Sulfurimonas sp. | reverse complement strand
GATATTTCACTTGAAAAGCATTATCAACAAGACATCGATGCCGTGAAATTGGTTAAATCAGCCCTGAAAGAAGACCGTTTAGTTCCTTTTTTCCAGCCCATCATTAAATCTAACGCAGAAGTGACCTATGAGTGTCTCGCCCGAATTATTACGAATGAAGGTGACATCATCACCCCCAATTTTTTCATTGAGGGCATTAAAAAAACCCGTTACTACGCCGAGCTCACCAAAGTCATGATACGCAAAGCTTTTGATGTCTTTGAAGGCACCCCGACCTCATTTTCACTCAACCTCTCTTACGAAGATATCTCCAATGAAAAAATCATTTCCTACCTTAAAAAGCTCATTCACTCCAAAAAAATGGCACAAAACCTTATTTTGGAAATTGTCGAGAGTGAAAGTATTGATAACTTTGAACTGATTAAACATTTTATTGATGAGATGAAGGCGCTTGGGGTACGTATTGCTCTGGATGATTTTGGAAGCGGCTACTCAAATTTTTCATATTTAATGGAACTTAAACCAGATTTCATTAAAATAGATGGTTCACTTATCAGAGAGATCGATACCAATGAAAAATCGTATGTGATTGCCAAGACCATTGCCAACTTTTCCAAAGAACTCAATATTGATGTCATTGCGGAATTTATTCACTCCCAAGCGGTGTATGACAAGGCAAAAGAGCTTGATATCAACGGCTTTCAGGGTTACTTTTTAGGTGAACCGGTACAACATATCACAAAGGACTGACCATGCCGTTACTTATTGCTATTGGCGTTATTGCATTAATTCTTATTTTAATGTACAACTCACTTATTGCCCGAAAAAATCAGGTTGACAATATTTTTGCCGGTGTCGATGCCGCTCTGAAAAAACGTTTTGATCTCATTCCCAATCTTATTGCATCCGTTCAAGAGTATATGACACATGAAAAAGAACTCTTAAGCAACATTACCAGGTTACGGACTCAGGGGCTCAAACCCAACCTCTCCGATACAGAAAAAATTGCTCTTGATCAGCAGGTGACTTCAGCACTGGGTTCTTTAATGATCTCGGTCGAAAATTACCCCGATCTCAAAGCCAATGACAATATCATGAACCTTCAGCGCACACTCAATGAAACCGAATCACAAATTGCCGCTGCACGCAGAGCCTACAATCAGGCAGTAACAGACTACAATAATATTATTGAGATGTTCCCGACAAACTACATGGCATCATGGATGAACCTTACTCGTAAAGAGGTCTTTGTGATTGATGAGCATGAGCGTGAGAATGTTGACGTTAAAGAGCTTTTTAACGCTTCATGAAGAGTATCAGTGACCTAACTGACTTCTACTACAATACGCTCTACCCTACTATTGAGTCTTTGGAGGAACAGCGCAAAGCACTCGCAAACAGAGCATGGCGTATGTTCGCAGCCATGGCACTGCTCGCCGTAGCAGGCATTTTTCTGCGTTGGTACTATTTTCATGCCTTTGATGCACTCTCATCCATGTTTGTTATTGCCGGGGCTATTATTGCGGCATGGCGTTACCGGCATATGATTCAGGACTACCGCCTTGAGTTTAAAATGCGTGTGATGAAACCGCTCGTTGAAGCCATTGACAGTACCCTTCACTATATGCCTGCCGCCTCCGTCTCTCAAACTCTTTTTGAGCGCTCCGGACTTTTTCAGGGGCATATTGATCGCTTTGAGGGCAATGATCTCATTCAAGGCTCCATCGCATCCGTTAATTTACAATTCTCCGATTTACATGTAGAATCCCTCACCACCGACGCCAAAGGAAATTCCCACCGCACAACTATCTTTCAGGGACTCTATATTGTTGCGGAGTTTAACAAGCATTTTAAATCACAGACTATACTTCTGCCTGATAATGCAGAAAAAATTTTCGGCAGTGTGCTGGGTAACTGGTTGCAGTCGAAACATTTCGGTCGTGATCCTCTGATCATACTTGACAACACGGCATTTGAAAAAGCTTTTGTTGTTTACGGAAACGATCCCATAGAATCGCGTTATATCTTAACGCACACCATGATGGAACGACTGCTCAACTTCAAACAGAAGGTGGCGCATCCTGTCTCTATATCGTTTGTTGATGCCAATATTCATATTGCCATTGCGTACAACAAAGATCTTTTTGAACCGACCGTGTTTCAATCCCTGCTAAAATACGATAATACCATGAGCTATATTCGTGCACTCAGCCTCGCTGTCGGCATTGTTGAAGAGCTCAAACTCAATGAACGTTTATGGAGTAAATTATGATAAAACCCCTATGCTGCCTGCTGGTACTTGCACTGAGTGCCTCCGCTTTGACACTCAATACCATCCCCCCATCAATCACCCTTGAGGGCGATAAGGGCGAAACCGCCAACGGCAAACCATGGATTTCGCACGAGAGTCTTCAGGGCAAAGTTCATATACTTTTTTATGTCGATCCTGATGAAAAAGATACCAACAATGCCCTCTCCGAGGCATTAAAGCGCCAAAAATTTGACCACAACCGTTACGGTTCTGTCGCCATTGTCAACATGGCAGCAACATGGATGCCAAACTTTGCCATTGAGGCAAAACTCAAAAAGAAACAGGAGCTCTATCCCGATACACTCTACGTCAAAGACAAACAAAAAGTGCTGGTGAACGCGTGGGGACTCGCCGATGACAACTCGGATATTTTGCTGTTTGACAAAACGGGAAAACTGCTCTATTTTTATGAGGGAAAACTCGATGACAGCGAAATTTCCAAAGTTATTCGACTTATTGAGGAGCATCTGTAATGAGTGAAAAAGACCTTCTTGTTTTAAGTATTAAAGATTTTGCCACACCTAAAATGTTAAAAATGGTCATTTTACCGTTTATCATCACCATACTGGTCATGTATACCCTCTTCTTTGTTGCCGCCGATCTGGGTCTTGACGCGCTGCAACACACGACCCTTCAAGTCGAAAGTACACAGACACTTAATCAAGCAGGTGTAGAACATACCGAAAGCTTTAGCGGTACTTTTAGCGGCTCTTCTATTATTGATTTCTTAATGACCCATACCATTACCTCGTGGCTCATTAGCTTTTTGGTCTATACGGTAGGAAGCTTTTTGGTACTGCTCATCTCCATTGTCGTAGCACTCGCAGTCATCGGTTTTTTAACACCGCCGATTCTAAAAGAGCTGCAACGGCGCCACTACCAACAAATTACGCTCATAGGGTTCGACAGCATCGGCACGGCTATTTGGAACGTCAGTAAATCGTTTCTTGTTATGGTTGCCCTCTTTTTACTGTTAATGCCGCTCTATTTTATCCCGCTGATTAATGTCATAGCACTTAACATTCCGTTTTACTACTTTTTTCACAAGCTGCTTACCTATGATGTGGCATCAACCCTCTGTACCAAAGAGGAGTACATCAATATTATGCAGCAAAAAGGTACGAACCTTCGCCTGAAGACACTGCTGCTATATATGATCTCACTCATCCCCTTTGCCGTACTCTTTGTTACAGTATTTTTTGTCATCTACATCGGGCACAGCTTCTTTAAAGAGGTCGTATGGCTAAGAGAAAAAGCAGACCCGGCAATGTCAATATCCTAATACCGAGGCTGAGGAACGGAGAGGATTGCAGTCTAACACAAAAGTCATCAGGCTCAAGCGCGCCTACGCGGCGCTCTCTTCAGCCGGTTCGTAGGTAACTTCCCGCATAACCCCCTCAGAGTTGCTAAAGGTAACAGTCACCCTTTGAGCACCAAAGCCTTTGGCAATACTTTCTAGCGTTTTGCGCGCCGAGTTTTCAACATCACCCTGCATGGAGGTAGCAAATTCAACCGCCATACGTCCGACCTGTTCTTTTGCCTCTTCAATAAGCTTATTTTTTGAACTTTCGTCAAACCCGTCACTAAAAGCAGCCGTCAGCAGTGAAGGCAATAGCCATGGCAGCAGTTTGGCTCCCTGCTCATCGTAAAATTTAATATCTTTAATATTGGTTTCGTACATCACCTCGGGCATCATAATTTCATAACTGCCGTCACTGTGTTCATTGACCTGAAAATCCGATGCATTCAGATCATACTTAAAGTCAATATCAAACTGAAAAATAATCGCCATCTTTTTATTCGAAAGTAGCCATCTGAAATATTTTTGTCCTATCTCCCCAAATGCATGATCGCGTGCGGTCACAATCTCTTTAGTCACCACTTTGTACACATTTAATTCGCCTAGCGAGTGAAATCGCTCCACCGCCGAAAAATGGGCTACCTCATCAATTCTAGTCTCACTATCTTTGGATTTTTTCAGCACCAACCATATGCCAACGGGTAACAGCAACCCAACAGTAAACATAATAATACTTTCCATAAACACTCCTTTATACCCGCAGTCTATCCGGTAATTGTGTTATTATAGTGTAAATCCTACTATAATCGCATGATATGACGCCCCAAGAGAGAGAAAAAGTGTGAAAGTGTCGCCTCGTCGGATACTATGGTAACAATCACCCTTTGAGCATCAAACTGTTTGTCAATACGTTCAATTCGGCATTGTGCCAGAGTATAATCGACCAGCTGCATTGAACGGTAGGGGCATGTGAACCGTTCAGTAAACTCTTTTTTGTACTCATGAAGTGTGGCGGCATCAATAACCGCATTGGCAGCATCACTGTAGGCACGTACCAAGCCACCGGTACCCAGCTTGGTACCGCCGAAATAGCGCACGGTGATCATGGCGGTATTAATCAGATCATGCCCTTGCAAAACGCTCAACGTCGGTCTTCCTGATGTTCCTCGCGGTTCTCCGTCATCGCTACTGCCTTCGACAATCTGTTCAAAGGTATTAAGATGTCGAAATGCCGTGACAAAATGGCGTGCTTTGGGGTGCTCTGCCTTAAGACGCTCCAGAAGGGTATTGTACATGTAAAACGGAAGTATATGGGCTATAAATTTCGACTGTTTTACCATCAGCGTTCGGCTACAGTGTGCATCGGCAATTCTCACGGTCTTACATCCAATTTTAAATCTTTTTTGTATAATACAGAAAATATATTAACTGCACCGATGCTTAAGGGTAATTATGGGATTATTTAGCACTATCAGGCGACATCTGTTTAATGCATTTCGTGAGATTCTTATCTATCACCATAACTCTTTGGAATTTCGGGCCAAGCTTTTTGCACTGATTATTGCCGTTAACGGTGAGGGCAATGATGAGGTTTTTAAACTGGTCAAGAGTTCCGGTATGGCCATCTACAATGATGACGATCGTGCCGAAGCTCTGGTGCTGACCACCAAAGAGATTATTACCAAAGTACATGATGACAACGGGCTTAATGAAGATCTGCTCATTCAGGACATTGTCAAAGAGATCAAAGAGGTACCGCGCTACCGCAACAAAATCAATACCCGTCAACTGCAAAAAATTGTTGATTTGACGCGTGATGACGACATTCGCTCCTATCAGGAAAATATTTTGGAATTTTTAGATAAAGCCAAGACAGAAGCATAATATCCGCCTAAATGGCAAAACGCTCCTTATTGAAAAATGACTCTTCGGAGATATTTTTAAATGCCGCATTCATTGAGACAAAAAAATCAGGGTATTGGCGCTCCATACCGGCAAGCATCTCCTTCATTGTGGCACGCGCATGAGGCATTTTAATATCAAAACGCATCGACGGACACATCTCATCACCAATGGTCGGCATATGATTCTCTTGAGCCGCTGCCGCCAACTGGCGCTCGCGCATCTGAATGAGCGGACGTATCACAATCAGTACGTT
>QNZR01000199.1 GCA_003978475.1 Sulfurimonas sp. | reverse complement strand
CGCCATGACCCTGCTGTTTATGCTTTTTTTAGCCGGCAGCAGTTTTCGATTTTTTTTGGTACTTATTGTTATGGCGTTACTCTTTTTTGTCTTTTTTGTCATGACGGCAGAACATCGTATTTTACGGATTCGCTCGTGGTGGTCTCAAGCGCAGGATACTGTGCTTGCTATCTTTCCCGATTCTATTGCGTCATCGCTTCGGGTGGAGTCCTTTGAGGAGCCTTACCAGATTGGACACTCTCTCAATGCCATCAATAACGGGGGCATTTTTGGCGTCGGTCTGGGAAACGGTACGTTTAAACTGGGATTTTTAAGCGAAATCCATACCGATTTTGTCCTGGCCGGTATTTCTGAAGAGTTTGGATTTTTGGGTATTTTGTTGGTGACGCTGCTGTTTATGTGGATGATTAAACGTATTTTTACCATTGCCAACCGTGCACCTAAAAGCGTCTATTTTCTCTTTAGTGTCGGTGTGGCACTATTGCTGTCATTTGCTTTTTTGATTAATGCGTACGGCATTAGTGGATTGACCCCCATTAAAGGAATTTCGGTTCCGTTTTTAAGTTACGGCGGTTCCGCCATGCTGGCGGCCGCCATCGGAGTGGGAATGGTACTCATGATCTCCAAAACACTAAAGGATGAACGGTGAGAGTCGTCATAACCGGAGGCGGTACCGGAGGTCATCTCAGTATTGCCTCAGCACTGCTTCAGGTGTTAATACAGCGTGGTGATGAGGTCATTTATGTGGGATCGACTTCGGGGCAGGATCGGGCATGGTTTGCCGATGAAGCAGCGTTTGAGAGTGTTCATTTTTTACCCACTAGCGGCGTGGTCAATAAAAAAGGCTGGCATAAAGCGGTGTCGCTCTTTGACATTTTCAAAGCATTTTTGACGTCACGTTCCCTACTGAGGTCGTCATCGGTTGATGCGGTGATCAGTGTGGGAGGATTTTCGGCGGCACCGGCATCTTTGGCGGCAGTCAGTTTAAAAATCCCTTTGTTCATTCATGAACAAAATGCCGTTATGGGAAGACTCAATGCCCTGCTCAAACCCTATGCCACCACTTTTTTTAGCTCCTATGATACGGCTTCCCCGGTCAAAGGCTATCCCGTGAACCGGACATTGTACGAGACGGCTCGTGTCAGAGAGCGCATTCAAACCGTCATTTTTCTGGGAGGATCTCAAGGAGCAGCGTTTATTAACAATATGGCACTTGAGATGGCACCGGAACTTTTAGAGCGTGGTATTCATATTATTCATCAAGCCGGAGAACGCGACTATGAACGCCTTAAAGCAGCGTACGAGGCAAAGAATTTACATGTAGAACTCTATGGCTTTACCCGTGACCTTCCCGCGTTGCTGCAGCGAAGCGATTTGGCTGTTTCACGTGCCGGGGCAAGCACATTGTGGGAGCTGTGCGCCAATGCCCTGCCGGCATTGTACATTCCTTACCCTTATGCCGCGGGTGATCATCAGTATTACAATGCCAAATTTCTGGTCGATCGGCAGCTGGCATGGTGCCAGCGACAGAGTGACGCGATAGCCGGGAAAATAGTTGCGCTGCTGGATGAAGACATGGCCGCAGTGAGCAGAGGACTGATGGCATTGGGTGAGCCTGATGCGAGTGAGAATATTATTAGATACATAGAAGGAAACATAACATGATAGCAGAGATGGCACAGTGGATGGTAGATACCATTTTTCAGTTTGGATATTTGGGGATATTTGTTTTAATGGCGATTGAGAGCTCTTTTATTCCCTTTCCCAGCGAAGTGGTACTGATACCCGCAGGGTATTTGGCAAGCAAGGGAGAGATGCATCTGGCAATGATTTTTGCCATGGCACTCTTAGGGTCACTTGTCGGCGCGTTTATTAACTACTTTGGCGCCATGTTGATTGGCAGAAAAGTGTTGCAAAGGTATGGTAAATATGTACTGATTAAACCGGAGGCGCTCGATAAAATGGATCGTTACTTTGCCAAACACGGACACATTTCAACCTTTACCGGACGCTTAATTCCCGGGATTCGTCAACTCATCTCCATTCCTGCCGGTATGGCGCGAATGGACCTCAAGGTGTTTACGTTCTATACCTCGCTTGGGGCAGGTTTATGGGCAGCCGTCCTGATTACTTTGGGGTATCTTATCGGCGATAATGAGAGGCTGATTAAAGAGTACCTTACCCAAATTACCATTGTGGCGGTAGTGGGTGTTACGGCACTGCTTGCGTTCTATTTTTACAGGCAGAGCAAGAGTGCTTCCAAAGAGTAGCACCAGACGTTATTTAAACAGCGCTTCAAGAGATTCGACACCCTCTTTTTTCTCTTGAGTATGAATACTGCTCTCTCCGTCGAGTTCGACCAGCTCAATATTCATACCCGTCAGCATGGAGGCAAGACGAATATTGATGCCGCTGCGTCCGATTGCTTTGGATTTTTGGTCACTTGGCAGGGTGACAATGGCTTTTTTGGTCCCATCATCGTCACTGCCTTCAATGACCACCGAGCTGATGATGGCCGGACTCATCACCCGGGCAATAAAGAGTTCGGGAATGGTTGTATACTCAATGCAGTCAATATTTTCACCGCATAACTCTTCGCTAACCGCATTAATGCGAACACCCTTGACACCGACGGTTGCCCCGACCGGATCGACTTGCGGATGGGTGGAGAGCAGGGCAATTTTAGCACGCTCCCCGGGAATACGGGCACTTTTTTCAATAATGACCATGCCGTCTTTAATTTCGGGAACTTCCAAATGCAGTAACTCCTCCAAAAATTTCGGTGAGGTGCGGGAGAGTTCAATGCTAATGCCGTTGGTACTGTCAATATTGACACGCCGTACGACGGCCTGAAGGACATCACCTGCTTGAAACAGCTCCCCTTTAATACGGCTTTTCATAGGTAATACGGCACGAATTTCATCCATTTCAATAAAGGTATTTTGTTCATTGTCAACATGAACAACCCGACCCGAGACAATGCTGCCGACCTGGTTTTTGTACTTGTTATAGAGCTCGTCTTCGACCAGACGCTGAATATGATACTCGATTTCACGGTGCAGTGAACTGGCCGCCGTGCGTCCGTAATCTTCGAGATTATGGTCAATTTGAAGTTGGTCACCTACTTCAACATCATCATCCATGGCCTTGGCATCACGTAATGAAATATACTTATTGGACTCCGCTTCGTCGTTTAAAAGGGCATCGTCATCATTGACGACGGTAATGGATTGAAACAGAGTGAGTGTTTTGGTCTCAGGGTTAATCTCTGCTTCATAATAGAGGTCGGGGTCAATACAGCGCTTGGCAGTTTGAATGAATGCACGCTTCAGTGCCTCAGTAACACTTTCGGGTTGTAGCCCTTTTTCGTGTGCGATGGCATCAACGATATCTAAAATTTTTTCCATAATAATCCCTGCGTAGTAATTTCAAAGTGTTCATAAAAAGTTAATGGTGTATTTGGAATGCCGATTTTTATGAAGAGAGTAATTATACACCAAAAATGCTTAATAAGATATTTACCCAAAGAGAGATATAATGCAAAAAATTTGATAAACACTAACAGAAGGAGCCTGTATGGAGTTGAAAATAGCACGTACTGAAGAGAAAGAGAAGCCTAAAAAGATTGACTTAAAAAAAATTGAAGATACCATCAACAAAGAAGAATTGGCAATTTTTTATTTTGATCGCGACAATTCCCACAAAGATCTTCTGGCCCTGCAAGATCATATTGAAAGCAGTGGAAAGAGCTTTTACATGCGTGAGGTGAAGTATGGTCTGTTGGAGAATGAGTATATGTACGAAGTGCATATCGTCAAATAGAGCTGTGAATGGCAAAAAAATTATTTATTGAGACACTTGGGTGTGCTATGAATGTTCGTGATTCAGAGCATATGATTGCCGAATTGAATCAGAAAGAACATTATGAACTGACGACAGAGGCAAGCGAAGCGGATCTGATTGTCATCAATACCTGTTCGGTTCGTGAAAAGCCGGTACACAAACTTTTTTCGGAGCTGGGAGTCTTTAACAAGCTCAAAAAAAACTCGGCGAAAATTGGGGTAACCGGGTGCACGGCATCGCATCTTGGCGAAGAGATTATTAAGCGTGCCCCTTATGTTAACTTTGTGCTGGGTGCACGTAATGTCTCAAAAATTACTGACGTGCTCCATCGGGACAAAGCCGTAGAAACAGAGATCAGCTACGATGAGTCGGAATTTGCTTTTAAAGAGTTTCGCAGCAGTCCGTATAAATCGTTCATCAATATCTCCATCGGCTGTGACAAACAGTGCACCTTTTGTATCGTACCGCATAACCGTGGCGAAGAGATCTCTATTCCCGCAAATCTCATTATAGATGAGGCGTATCGCAGTGTTGAACGCGGTGCGCGTGAAGTATTTTTGCTGGGGCAGAATGTCAACAATTACGGCAGACGCTTTAGCGGAAGCCATCCAAAGATGAATTTCACACAACTGCTTCGTGACATCAGTGCCATTGAAGGGCTGGAGCGCATCCGTTTTACGTCGCCGCACCCTCTGCATATGGATGATGCGTTTATTGAAGAGTTTGCTACCAATCCGAAAATCTGCAAAAGCATGCATGTACCGCTTCAAAGCGGTTCGACGGCAATTTTACAGCAGATGAAACGGGGTTATAGCAAAGAGTGGTTTTTAAACCGTATTGATACCTTGCGTGCCTTGGCGCCCAATGCGTTTATCAGTACCGATATTATTGTCGCTTTTCCGGGTGAAAGCGATGCCGATTTTGCCGATACTATGGCAGTGGTCGAGCATGTCAAATTTGACCAGATATTCAGTTTTAAGTATTCACCGCGTCCGCATACCGAAGCTGAACATTATGACAATATTGTAGAGGCTACGATCGCCTCAGAGCGTCTGCGTCATCTACAGGACGTGCAAGATGCCATACTCGATGAAAAGAGCCGGCACTATGTCGGGCAGCGCTACCGTGTCTATTTTGAGGAGTTGCGTCAAGACGGCTATGTCGCCGGACGCAGCGATAACAATCTTGCCATTCGCGTCAAAGGAAGCGAAGAGATTTTAGGAACGTTTGCAGAAGTAGAGATTACGCAGAGTGCCCGACTCTCACAGATAGGAGAGATCGTTGTCGCATAAAAAAACACTGCTTCGGAGTGTTGCCATGGTGACCCTTCCGCGGTTGGCAAGCTGGTATATGAGGCTGATTTATGCGACCAACAAAAAAAAATTTCATCTGCCCGAAGCCATTCCCGAAGAGCCCATTATTTTTGCATTCTGGCATGGCGATTTGCTGATGCAACCGTTGCTGTATCCTAAAATACGCCATAATCCTCGCGGAAAAGTGATGATTAGCAGCCATTTTGACGGTAGACTTTTGGCAAAAACCGTCAGTTTTTTTGGTTTTGAACCGCTCTTCTCAGAGAAAAAAAATCCGACAAAACTGCTATTTCGTGCACTCCGTTCCATTAAGGAGGGGTATGATGTGGGTATTACGCCCGACGGTCCGCGCGGACCACGCTATCAGGCATCTGAGGGTATTGTTCTGCTGGCACAGAAGATGAAAGCTCCCATCGTCTTTTTTCATTGTGTTCCAAGCCGGTACCGTCAATTGAAGAGTTGGGACAAGTTTGTGATTCCCAAAATGTTTGGAACACTGGAGTTCTTTGTTTCTGAACCCGTTCGTATTGATACCTTGAGTTTTGAAGAGGCATCAAAGAAGATTAAAGAGGGGTTGATGCGTCATGCGATTTAGCACGCTCTGGCTGGGAGTTAGCGCCTTTTTAATGGTTT
>QNZR01000144.1 GCA_003978475.1 Sulfurimonas sp. | reverse complement strand
GGCCAAACATAATGGGATCTGATACTTTCATCATGGTTGCTTTGAGATGCAATGACCACAATACCCCGTTAGCCTTGGCATCATCAAGTGTTTTTTGAAGAAATGATCGCAGTGCTTTTTTTGACATGAACGTAGCATCCAAAACTTCTTTGTCCTGCACGTCGTTAAGCTCTTTGAGACATTTACCGTTAAGCTCAATCGTTACTTTTCCCGCACCCTCTTTAATGACAGACTGCTCATTGGAGAAAAAGTCACCGTTACCTTCCATATGAGCTACGTAGGTTTTTGACGGGCTCTCGAACGGTCGAAGTTTGTGAGGATGTTTTTGAGCAAACTTCTTAACCGCGGCTGCCGCACGACGGTCAGAATTTCCTTCACGTAATACCGGATTTACCGCTGAACCCAAACAGGTAGAATAGCGTGCCTGAATCTCTTTGTCTTCATCGGTCTGTGGATTTTCAGGATAATTAGGAATAGCATAACCTTGACTTTGCAGCTCTGCAATACACGCTTTAAGCTGTGGGATTGATGCTGAAATATTTGGAAGCTTAATAATATTTCCATCAGGTTGCTGAACCACTTTTCCAAGCTCGGCCAAATTATCTGGAACTTTTTGGGCGTCAGTTAATTTTTCTGGAAATGTTGCAAGAACACGACCGGCAAGTGAAATATCACTGGTTGCAACCTCGACACCTGCTGCTTTTGTAAAAGCGCTGACAATAGGAAGTAGCGAGTAAGTCGCTAACGCTGGGGCTTCATCAATTACTGTCCAAATAATCTTTGACATGTTTGTACCTCTGTTTTGTTATTTTAGATGGTGTAGTGTATCACTAGGAAGGATAATATTTTCTATAACGTTTGCTAAAGCGTGTGGAAGTTTGCATTATGTGTAAAAATGAAACATAAGACAAAAAATAGTGCTATAGGTTGTTTCATTTAGTAGCATTTTTTATCTTTTTGCGATGCGCAGCATAATGACGACTGTAAGAGTGATGACCTTTTTTGGTTCGTACAAAATAGAGATAGTCACTTTTTGCCGGAAAAATTGCTGCTTTAATGGCATCTAAACCGACATTACAAACAGCCTCTTTCGGAATACCTTCATGTTTATAAGTATTGTAGCTGCTTTCATCATTGCGAATCTGCGCAGCAGTAACTTTTTGATGCGAATACTTTCCATAATTGAGGGTGCCATCCATTTGAAGTTTCATGCCGCGTTTCAGACGATTGCTGATTACCGAACTGACATAGGGCATATCTTCAATAGAAGCAGCTTCTTTTTGAATAATGGATGCCTTAATAACATATTGGTGCCATTTTTTCTCATTATAGTTTCCAAAGATTTTTTCTGACCACAGTCGCATCTTTTTTTTGGATTGGTTCAATAAAAGTAAGATGGTCTCTTTTTCAGAAAGTCCCACAGGTATTTTGTAAGTATCAGGAACATATGCTCCCTCGTTCACGTGACTCAACTGTTGAGAATAGTACATAAGTTTTGAGCGATTCAGATCCATCTGCTCTGAGAGATCTTTTAAAAGAAAATAGGTGGTTTCACCGGGAATAAGTGTAAAATCTTTCATAGCGGCCCGTGCCGTCACCAGTTTGTAGAGGAAATCTCCATGGGTAAGATGCTCTTGACCGATAGCGATCCATCCATGTTGCGGCATACCGATAAGACGGGCTATATAGCCGTCTATAGGGGTGATATCCATCCTTTTTTTTGTATCGAGATATGTTATATCTTTTTTGTAGAACCTTGCGGTATATAGAGCACCTTTGCAGAAGTCATGCTCAAGTTTAAGTAGTAAAAGAGTGATATGATTATCAATAAAATAATTTCTATTATCCATATCACTCTAGTGGGATTAATCATATTTTTAACCGTATCGTTCATGGCGCTTTTTATTGTCCTTCAAAATGGTATTGTTATTGATAGTGTCGATATCTCATCCGTAAAAGCAGAAGAATTATACATTAAATGGAATGAAAAACTATTAGTTAAAGTCGATAAACTCGAAATTTCAACACATCCTGCCGACCCCGCACCCTCTTTTGATGTCATGCTCCTGGAAAACCTGTTGAAAAATACAAAAATCTTCCTGACACTCTTTGAAGGTATTGAGCTCTCTCACATTCATATTAATGAGATTGAAGGCTCCTTTGAGTATGTTGGAAAACGGGGAATGTTGACAGCCCACTCCCCACAATGGTCACTCTCAAGCCGCCTTGCATTTCAGAACAACCGGCTACACATGATCATTACATCATTTCAAAACCAACAATACGACGCCGATATCAACGGTACTCTCACACTGCATATGGATCGTAAACTTATAGAAGCATCTCTACAGTGCCGTATTGCCGATGATGCAGATCTGGCTATTGCTGCTACAGCAACCACAAAAGCGGTGTCATTTCATATTCACTCACAGCACCCCATAAAAAATCTTCGTCGCGTTGTCAAAAAATTTGATCTTGATCCCACCATCATGTTGTGGGCAATCAATAATATTTCGGCATCAGAATATACGCTTGAATATCTTCGGGGTGTATATGAATTTAATCATCCTGACACACTGCTGGAAACACTTGAAGCCAAAGCCTATTTGCCGAAAATGCACTATACGTTCGCACCCAATCTTGCCCCTATTGTCACAGAATATACACAACTGCACTTTAACAAGGGGATTCTTCATATCCGCCCTCATAATGGCAGTTACATGCATCATCTGCTTCCTAAAAGTTATTTGGATATTGACTTTTCACAACCCGAATTTTATTTAAGCACCCATATTATTACCGACACGATTCTTGACGAGGCTATTTTAGAAATCTTAACGACTTATGGCATCAATCTGCCTTTACGGCAGACACGAGGCATCACCCAAAGCAATCTCAATTTAACCATTAACCTGCACACACTTGATACGACAGCTAAAGGCACCTTTGGTGTTGACAATGGCAGCTTTCTTTTTAAAGGAGAACATTTACATGTAAAAAACCTGCTCTTAAAACTTACCGATACCCATGTGGATATTACCCAAGGAAGTATCGCCTATAAAGAGATGATTGATGCCGATATTCAAGGATATCTTGATCCGGCAAAACATCGTGCCAGGCTCCTGATTACTCCTAAATATATTGCACTAAACAATGCTGCTCTCGATCCCTCAAAACAATTAGTTCAGGCGACCTATGAACTCAATGCAAAAAAAGAGACGCTCGCACTGAGTCATTCGCAATGGCTTGTGGGGAACAATCTTGTTTATGTCGATGCCTTTGAAGCTCCTTTCCGATTTGAGCACTTCTCTATCATGCTCCCTAACATCGGATTTACCTTAAAAGACACTGTTCAGGGCAGCATCTCAGGTGATATCAATGCCTCGCAGCACTCTGCTGATGTCAACCTGACACTTAAAAGCGTACAATACCCCCAGCTCCTCTTGAAGGATGCGAATTATACAATTAATTTTCACTACAATAATGATCTTACTATTACCACGGAAGCCTTCGGGCATTTTCAATACCACAAGCAACATATTAAAGTCGCTCCTTTAAAACTTCGCTATACCGATCATCGTCTTAATATTGAAGCGAGTAAGTTCTATATTCAAGACCTCGTTAATTTTCAACTTCAGGGCAGCTATAAAACGCAAAAGCAAGAAGGTACTTTTCAACTGGGCTATATTAACACCTTTCCCCAAGAACTCTACAGCGCCAATAATGCTCTTAATATTCACTATAAAAATGTAAACGGCAACCATCTGTTCACAGCTGCCCAATTACATATTTCAGCGCTTGTTTCATCGCAGGGCTGGTGGATCAATATACCCGACATATCCAATATTGCACGGCACTCGACACTCCTGAAACATGCTGCTATAACAGAAGGGAATATCACCATTTGCGGTACCGATGCCAATGAGACGGTGACCTTTAGCGGGAAACTCCGCTTCCCCTATGCTATTTTGGTTGAAGATGAAACGTTTCAACATCACTACCGTTTTGAGGGCAGCCACCGTCCCAACCATACTCAGTTGCACATCAACAATGCCTTACATGTCAATATTGCCGATACTGTTACCATTAATGCCGCCGATGTCGGATTTAATATCCCCGAGCTTGTAAAATTTTTTGAACATCAACACGAAAGCAATAGCTCTAATCGCTATCTTGTTCTCAATGCTACCAATAGTTTTCTCTATCTCTCCAAGAGACGACGTGCACCTATTGATGAGATGCATCTGTATTATGACGGAGGCACCGTTTATGCCACCTTGGAACATGCACAGGGCAACGCACAGTTTGAGCTGGATGAATCCAATAATTTTTATTTGTACGGTGATAACTTTAATGATCATTTTATGAATAGCCTTCTGGCACTGGCAGAACATCAAAAAGGGTCACTCTATTTTTATATCTCGGGTAAACCCGAACAATTTCAGGGAGTACTGCGCGTAAACAATACCATTTTAAAAGACTACAAAGTCATTAACAATATGTTGGCATTTGTCAATACCCTTCCTGCTTTAACAACCTTTTCACTGCCGCAATACAGTTCCAAAGGTCTACGTGTCACGGAGGCTTATGCCGGTTTTACTTATGAACACAAGAATATTACGGTGCATGATATCAGCATTCATTCCAAAGAATTACGCATCCAGGGCAATGGAGAACTCAATTTTGACACCAATCGTATTGATATGCAATTGGCTCTTAAAACGGATTTGGGAAGCACACTCTCAAAGGTTCCTATTGTCGGTTATCTTCTTTTTGGCGATGACGGATCGGTCTCGACCACTTTAACGCTCACAGGTCGACTGGATGATCCTACTATCACCAATGCGGTTGCCAAAGATATTATTGTTGCTCCGTTTCAACTGCTAAAACGCACCATTTTGCTTCCGGCACATCTTATAGAACAGGTACAGTAGCTACTCATTTCGCAATACGGTCAATACATCAACTTCAGACGCTTTCTTTGCCGGATACCATGATGAGATCAGTACAATTATGAATGCTCCGCCGACAATAAGTGAAAAATCCAAAATACTCAAATCTAACGGCAGTGTCGAAGTAGGATAAACATCTTTAGGCAATGAGACAATATCAAAATTGCTTAATATCCACAATCCTCCCATACCCGTTATCACACCGGACACAACACCGCTGACACCAACAACAATACCCAAATATAAAAAGAGTTTTTTAATTTCTGCCGGAGAAGCTCCCAGTGAAATCAGCAGTGCAATTTCCGAACGCCGGTTCATGACTGTCATTAGCAGTGAAGAGATAATGTTGACGGCGGCAATAAGAATAATAAGCATCAGTACAATAAAAAGTGCTGTTTTTTCCAGCTCCAGTGCAGCAAAAAAGTTGGCATTGTCTTCCCACCAGCCTTTAATACTGACATTATCAGGAAGATGCGATGCGATTCTTTCGATATCACGTTGTGGAGATGTAGAGAATATATGAATGCCGTCATACTGATTGAAAGGAATGTGAAGTACTTTTTGCAGTGACTCCAGCGTGGTATAGCTATACGCTTTGTCGTACGCCGAAAGACCCGATTCAAAAGTTCCCCGTATGCTAAAACGTTTCATTTTCGGGCTGGCTCCCAAGCCTCCCGGCTCCATTTGGGTAAATATATACGTAAGCTTGTCTCCTGTATAGAGATGATACTGTTCTAAAATACTTTTACCGACAATCACATCAAACTTGCCGAGGTCTCTGCCCTGAAGTGCCGCGGCAACGACACTGTTGACTTTGGCCTCATCTTTAAAATTTACTCCAAACAGATAGCCGCCTTCAAA
>QNZR01000064.1 GCA_003978475.1 Sulfurimonas sp. | reverse complement strand
CAGGAGATCATGGTTCCACTTTTGGTGGAAACTATCTTTCTACTACCGCTGCTAATACGGTGTTAGAAGTGCTTAATGCCTACAAAGAAAGCGGGGTACTCGATGAGATGATGCTCTATTTTGAGTCTAAGCTCAGGGCATGTCAACAAGAGTTTCCCCATCTTTTTTTACAAAGTGTCGGTTTTGGCATGATGCGCGGACTGCGGGTAAAAGATGCCGATACACTGACTACTATTATCAACCGTTCCCGTGACGAGGGATTGCTCGTGCTTAAAGCAGGAAAAAATACTTTGCGCTTTTTGCCACCGTTAACCATTACAAAGGAAGAGATTGATGAGGGCTTTGTCTGCCTTAAGCGTGTTATTGCTGCTATGTAGTTCACTTAACGCTGCACAAGAAGCGGATTTCGAGGGCTTTTTATCGAAACTGAAAGAGCAGGAATTTACCTATGACTACCAAAAATCGTCGGCACAAAGTTTACAGTTGCGAGATTCATGGATTCAGCCGATTATTGTGCGTTACAGCTATAAAAAAAGCAACCCATATGATGCAACACAGACGGTACAAAATGCGGCTATTATATTAGATCAGCCTATTTTTCAAAGCGGCGGTATTTACTTTGCCATTAAGTATGCCGAGGCATCACGCATTTACTCCAATTACAGCATTGATGTTGCCAAGCGAAAACTGATTAAAGATGTGATAGCCCTCTTGATGCAGATTCAAAAAAGTGAGTTGCTCATACAAAGACATCATCTTCAAATTGCCAATGCTACCATTAATCTGGAACAAAAAAAAGAGCTTTATATGAACGGTCAGCTTGATTCAGGGTTCTTGGACAGTGCCGTAATAGATCGCAATACTTTGACACAGGCACTCTATGATCTTGAGACCTCAAAAGAGCAGCTCATTAGCAGTTTTAAAGCACTGAGTGACCTGGATTACATCCACGCCAAAGTGCCCCATCTGGAACTGGTGCATGAAGATGCTTTTATGGAACACAGTATTGACCTGAAAAAAATTCGCAGTGAAAATGAAAAAAACCGGTACTTTAAAAATATGACCATTGCCAAGTATCTGCCGAAACTCAGCATTACCGCCGGGTATAATTGGGATTCACTGGAAAACCCTTCCTTTGCCGGCAGTGCCATTCCCAGCCCGCCCGACACCAGCTATTATAACTATGGTTTTAAATTGAGCATGCCTTTAGATATCAATTTTCAACGAGATATTGAATCGGTACGGATCGACTACCTGAAATCACTGGTTGTTTTAGAAAACACCAAACGTTCATTGGTTGCACTGTATCATCGTGTCGAGCAGAATCTGCGTAATTACGATAAAAAAATTGCTCTGGCAAAGGCAAATGCGACCCTCTATGAAAAGCTATATACCGATACCATATCACTCTTTAAAGCGGGTTATAAAACACAATATGATGTTGATTTGCTTCAAAACTCAATGCAGATCCAATCGCTCGATGCCCGTATTTTCGAGATGGACAAACAGCTTGAACTGCTAAATTTGTACGAAAAGATGATGAATGCGGTTTAGTCGTTATATGCACGATTGGCTCTACGGAGATGAGGGGTACTATGCGCACTACAAAGTTATCGGGAAAGAAGGTGATTTTTATACGGCAGTGAGCAGCTCCAAATTTTTTGGCGGAAGCATTGCCAAGCATATTATTGCCCTGGTTGATGAGGGCTTTTTGAGTGTCGATGCGACGATTGGAGAAATCGGTGCCCATCATGGCTATTTAATGGCAGATATTATTGAGTTTATTCATACGCTGCGACCGGAGCTGTTGCAGACATTTCGTTTTGTGATTATTGAACGTTTTGCTGCGCTGCAACAGCAGCAGCGCCAATACTTACGTGAATGTTTTGGTGATGCCATTCATCTTGAACACTATGATACCCTTGAAGCTTTACATGTAAAACAGGCATTTTTTTATGCCAATGAGATTTTTGATGCATTTGCGTGTGAGCTTTTTTACAAAGGACGTATTGCCACTGTATGTAACCATCAGGTGGTTTTTGAAGAAGAAGATGCCGTCATTACCGAGCTGGCGGCACGTTACCATAAAGATCGAGGCGAGATCGCTGTCGGTTATGAGGAATTTGCCAAAGCGATGGCCGACGCTGCCGAACAGTTTGAGTTCATGAGTTTTGATTACGGTGAGATGCAGGCTCGCCCGGATTTCTCACTTCGGGTGTATGACAAACATCAGACCTTTCCGTTTTTTGATGAAGCACTACAGTATTCAGAGCTGTTTGGAACCTCAGATATTACCTATGATGTCACTTTTGAACATCTGAAAGATGCGTTTGAAGCCTCCGGCATCATCATGGTAGCATTTAAAGCTCAGATGACGGCTCTTATTGAGATGGGGCTTTTAGACCTCCTGCAGATGCTGCAACAGCATGTTGACCAGGAGCTGTACAAGCAGGAACTTGAGAAAGCAAAACTGCTCATTATGCCTGAGTTTTTGGGAGAACGCTTTAAAATGATACGGTTTCGACAATATCAGAAACAGTAGTTACTTTGGGGTTACGTATGCATTGAAGTCATGAGAAGAGTGTTGCATTAAAAAATCGATGGTATTGAAACTGTTGCCCTCAATACCGCGATATCTGGAGAAAAAAGTTTCGGCAAGCATATTGCTGTCGGTTGCGGGTTCTGCTGAGATCGATAGGTTGACAAGCTGTTCTTTGTTGAGTGCAAAATAGCGCATTAAATCTTCCGAAGATGCAATACGGTGCTGTGCAAAGACGGGTTTTAACCGGCGTTGTTGTATCTGTGACGTTATACGTTCTAAATTGAGAACAATGGGTTTTTTGGAACCAAACATTAAAAAATCTCTTGAGGAAATATTGATAAAACTAATGACGTATTCAAACGTGTCTGTATAGGCTTTAATAATACTTTTTAACGTGGCGACATCAAGGGTAAACAGGGGTACCCACTGTCCATTGATACCATGGTCTGAAAGTTTTGACTTTACAATACTGAAAAAATCTTTATTCATCATATTAGAAGCTCCGGATAGCCATGGATGTGAGGGTTGAGAAACAATAATATCATACAAACGGCTGGACATCAGCAGGGAGTTGCGTGCGTCATTAACAGTAATGTGCACCTCGTTATGTTGTTGCGTAGGAAGCACCCCGTTGTAAATTGAGCGTACGGCATCGAGTATGGCAGGTTCAAGCTCTACGACGTCTATAGTATGTAAAGAAGAAGCTAACGTCAGTGCTTTGAGTGTGGTGCCACCCCCATAACCGACGACGAAGGCATTTTGTGCGTCGGGGTTGAGCAATAGAGGCATAACTCCTAGTAAAAATTCATTTAAAAGCAAATGATTTGGATCGCAGATATCAACCCAGGATTCATTCATACCATTATTTAAAATCTTGACGATACACGGTGCATTACGATAACTTAATGTGCTAATAATACCTGTTTGCCCCTCGGTAATAAAATTTGTTGTTGCAGGCGATTGAGACATGGCATGGCGCTCTATGACAATATTGACCATATCACGATAATTAAGGTGGGGAAGATAATAGCTCACCAGCATGAAGGTAAACAAATAGCCAATCCATAATGTCATAACATTTCGGGTCTTAATCTTCTTGACAAATAATAAAGCGCTTAAAAAAATCAACAATGCCATGATAGTCAGTAAAAAATCTGTTGAGAGGTAGGGAATGATGACGAATCCTGCCAGTAAAGAGCCCACAATACCCGCAATAATATTGATGCTATACGCTGTGCCGATGTATGAAGATGCATTCTGTGTATGGTGCGAATAGTAGTTTAGTGCAATAGGAAAAAGAGCTCCAAAAACAATGGTTGCCGGTAATAATAATAGCAACATGAGAAGGTATTTGCTCCATCGATTGACAAATGTGTTAAGGTCCCATGCGTTAAGTGCGACATACATTTCCGGGAAGAGTCCCAAGCCTACACGCGCAAATAAGAGCATGAAGGCCAGAAGCAGCAATCCATAAAAGAGAAGCCTATCTGTTGCTATTTGAGCCATTCTACGTGATGTAGCCAACCAAGATCCCAGTGCCAGGCCAAAAAGAAACATCGCAAGAATTAAAGAAAAACCATAGATCGTATTTCCGGTGTATACAATAAGAAATTTCATCCATCCCACTTCGGTGGCCATAGCACTCAAACCCGTGACAAATAGAACGATAAATGCTTTAGAATGGAGTGAAGGGGTCGTGGTATGACGGTGTGTAGAGTGTTGATGCAATTGTATTATAGAATCTTGAAAGCGGTTATATACCAGCCAGCCTGTTAAGACAATACCCAGGTTTAGCAGGGCTGCTACATAGACCGTACCGTCCAAGCCTAGATGCGGAATCAATACGATACCGCTCAACAATGCTCCTAAAACCGATCCAATCGTATTGAAAGCATAAAAATGAGCCAGTTTTGAACGTATGTTGTCGTTGTTACGGATACATACGGCCATTAAAAGAGGAAAGGTGGTTCCTATTAAAAATGTCGGTACCAACAGCAATAGCATCACCATGAAAAAACGCCAGCTTATATGAGTATTGACCATTGGAAGCATGCTCATGTATGAATCTAAATTGAGTAAAACAGGTAAAAGAACCAGTGCGCTAACGGCAATGAACAATTCGATAACAAGGTAGATTTTCAAGGCATTTTTAAATTTTTTTAATAGAGAATCTGCATAATAGCTTCCGATACCCAATCCAAGGAAGAATGCTGCTAACACGGTACTAATAGAGATACTGGTAGATCCGATACTTAAGCTTAATAGTCGTACCCACACCACCTGATAGATCAGTGCAGCTGTACCCGAAAGCAGTAAAAAAAAAGAGATAATTCCTGTGCTCGATAAAAGCGTATTTTTTATCGCATTATTGTTCATTTAAATGCATTGCTAGTGAGAGTCTGTCGGTAGTTCCGGTACGCTCAAAGATTGCACTGATATGTGCCTTGACCGTGCGTTCGGTAATGTGCAGTTTTTGAGCAATTTCTTTGTTGCTGAGTCCCTCTTGAATGAGTAGCGCCGTCTCCCGTTGACGTTTCGTCAATGTTTCCAGACGTGGTGAGCCTACTTGTGAGGTATCTTGAGGAGCCACTCGGGTAATCAGCTCCTGCATGAGTGAAGGGGGAAGCCAGATATTACCTTCTTTGATAGTCACAATAGCGCGTCGCAGGTGTTTGGCATGCATAAATGTGTTGCCGTACCCTTTGATGCCTCGTGCCAGCAGTGAAGTGCCCTCGTGAAAATTGGGAGAAGGCGTCAGTACAAAGATGATGAAATCGGCATTGTCATTCAGAAGGGTTTCGACTAAAACCGTATCGGTAATCACCATCTCTTTCGTATCAAGTCGGGAAAGATCATGAGTGAAAGCTACGGGAATATCAATATTTTTAAGACGATTTTTTAAAAGTGTATTGGTGCTAAAGAGTTGTATCATCGTTCTCGCAATGCTCCTTGTTTCACCTTTAAAATGGGTTTTAAAATAAAATCCATAACTGTTTTTTTCCCGGTGACAATATCGACATTGGCAACCATTCCTACAATAATTTCATAACGTTTACCGTCTTTAACAAGGTGATTTTCATCGGTTTTAATGCGTACAAGGTAGTAGGTTTCTCCCTCTTCATCGACAATGGTATCGGAACTGATATAGGTGACTTTTCCCGTTAGTCCGCCGTAAATGGCAAAATCATAGGCGGTGAATTTAACGATGGCTTTTTGTCCCGGATAGAGATAGGCAATATCGGAAGGTTTAATCAATTGTACGGACATAAGTTTGTTGTTTGTTCTGT
>QNZR01000092.1 GCA_003978475.1 Sulfurimonas sp. | reverse complement strand
TCCAAATGGCACACAAGCCTCACGCAGTGCAGCTGTAAAACCAGCAGCAGATAGATTTAAAGGCAGATACAAAGAGGCTTTAGAAGAGTTGCAAAGTGCTGAGGAAGTATTAGAGAGAGCAAAAGCAAATGGCGATAGCAGCGGTGAACATAATACCCAGATAGAAATTGGCAGAGCTAAAGAGAAAAAAGATGCACTGGAGCTGTTTAAAAAAGATTTAGGTACATTTGTAAGGATGTATGAGTTTTTATCTCAAATTGTCGATTACGAAGATGCGGAGCTAGAGAAACTAAGTGTTTATGCAAGAGGGTTGCTACCAAATCTAAAAGTGCTTGATTTACAAGAAGATATTGATCTTAGTGCTGTTGAGATGACACATTTTTCACTTAAAAATAAAAGAGTGCAAAAAATAAACCTCAAAAATGGAACCCTTGATCCTGAAAATCCGGGCGAAGGAAAATCAAAAGAGACAAAGACAGACCCTCTGAGCGTCATCATAGAAAAAATGAATGAGCTTTTTTCAGGTGATCTTACTGACCAAGACAAAATAAACTACATTAACACGGTAAAAGATAAAGTAATGGAGAATGATGCTGTCATGCAACAACTTCAAACAAACTCAAAAGAACAAGTAATGCTTGGAGATTTTCCTGTCGCTGTTACAGACGCCATCGTCGATACTATGGATGCGCACAATACTTTGGCAACTCAAGCACTGAGTGAAGATAAGATTCAGCAAGGATTTGCTAAGTTGATACTTGATGTGATTTATAAAGAGATAGGTGTTGTGTGAAATTATGAATAAAATATTATTGTTGGGTTTATTCTAAAACCTGTGAAGTATTGAAGTGGAAATACGAAAAATTAACTTTAACTAAAGGGGAAGCAGCTGAAGAGATTAGGTATTAAGGAAGGAACTCTGAACAATAAAAACAGACCATTAGGGCATCCATGGGGGCATAACCCATATGGTGTCTAAATTAGGTATATTTACCTAATTTAGGAGGCTGTGTTACTCTGTAACTTCAACAACAACCGGAGTTGATTCCCAAACACCGTGTTTGGTGCAGTATGCCTGAGCGACAAAGGTCATTTTCTTACCGCTTGGAAGCACGTTAAACGTCACGGTAGCGTGACCTTTATGGTCATCACCGCCCAGCATACCGGCAATAAAGTCTGCTTTTGCCAGCAATGTTTCACCGTTAAAAAGTTGTACGCCCTCAATGTAGTGGTCGAAATGATCCGGGTGCGTGTACTCATTACCCATTTTAACGGTAACGGCAAACGGTTCTCCGGCTTTGGCTTTACTCTCACAGTGAATAAACGGAGAGTGACGGTCAATATAGTCTTTTTTTGATTCTCGCTCTACAGTGTCAATGTCAACGTAACGATTAATTTTTGGCATGGTTTTTCCTTACTTTTTGGTTTGGTGCGTAATTGTACCCATGATTATATTTAATTAAACATAAATAAGAGTATATTTATCTTATTTAAGAAATGAATAAGATATTTACATGTAAAAGCACTTTTTAACCATAATAGCGTTAGAATCGCTCCAAAAAACATGATGGAAACAATTAATGGTTAAACCCTTACTCATTGAGATCGGTGTCGAAGAACTGCCGGCGCTGCCTCTGCTCAAGGAACTACAGAACATCGAAAGCAAGTGGCTCAATGTCCTCGAAACGAATGCTCTGGTATGCGAATTTGAGTTTTACTATACTCCAAGACGTTTGGTGCTGTGGCATCGGGAGTTTTTACTCCAACAGCCTGATACTCTCGAGGAGCTTTACGGTGCTCCGGTGGCGGTAGCCTTTAAAGACGGGGAGCCCACCAAGGCAGCATTGGGATTTGCACGAAAATGCGGTGTCGCTATTGATGCCGTCGGACGGGCAAAAAAAGGTGATAAAGAGGTACTTTACTACCAAAAAGAGATAGTGGGAAAGGCGTCTGTCGATCTTTTGGAGTCGATGATAGCAACATGGATTAAAAGTCTCTCTTTTGGAAAAAGTATGCGATGGGGCAGCTTGCGTGAGAGCTTTATACGTCCCATTCGCTGGGTCAACGTTATGCTGGGAGATCATCACGTTCCCTTAAAACTTTACGACGTTCCCTCGGCACCGCAAACCTTTGTACACCGTATGAAAAGTTACGATGCCCAGCCACTCCGGGGCATCCACGATTATTTTGAGACACTGAAAGAGGGTGGGGTCATTCTCTACCAGGATGAACGACGACAACGCATTCTCAAGAGTTTTACCGCACTGCAAGAGGCGCAAAATATTACCATTGAAACCGATGAAGCGCTTTTAGATGAAGTTATTGCCATCACCGAGTATCCCACACCGCTTTTAGGCGGGTTTGATGCCGAGTTTTTACGCCTGCCGCCGGAGGTTATTGTGACCTCCATGAAAGAGCACCAGCGCTATTTTCCCGTTTTTAAAGAGGGTGAGCTGATCAATCAGTTTGTAGTAGTGAGCAACGCCTTGGGTGATGACGCCTCCAAAGTCATTGAAGGCAATGAAAAAGTACTGCGTCCCCGGCTTGGAGATGCGCTCTTTTTTTATGACAATGATCTTAAAAACGGGCTCAGTACACAAGGACTTGAGAAAGTTGTTTTTATTGACGGACTGGGTTCGCTTAAAGATAAGATTGAGCGTGAAAAAATCATTGCTTCAACACTGGCGGCACGTTATTTGCAGCCGCAACAATTCGAAGATCTGATGCGCGCCATGGAGCTGGCAAAAGCCGATTTGATGAGTGAAATGGTCTATGAATTCACCGAGCTTCAAGGGCTTATGGGCTATTACTACGCCAAAGCTCTGGGCGAAAAAGAGTCTGTTGCTCTTGCCATTAAAGAACAGTATCTGCCGCAGGGTGAAGCGAGTGATCTTCCCTCAAGCCCCTTAAGTGCGGTCGTAGCACTGTCAATCAAGCTTGACACACTGTTGGGACTTTTTAGCATTAAACAGGTTCCCACCGGCTCACGAGACCCTTTTGCGCTGCGTCGCGCGGTCAACGGCATTATGCGTATTGCCAAAGCCCATCGGTTCCGTTTCGATATCGTTGCTACACTCAAGGAGCTTGGGGCGAATTATCAGCGTATCGATTTTGATCTGCTGGAGCAGTTTTTTTTGGAGCGCATCTACCGGTTTTACAAGGTCAATCCGTCAGTGATCAAAGCAGTATTGGCCTCGGGAGAACGTGAACTTTTGGCGCTCGATGCCAAAATTGAGGCAGTCAATACCATAGTGCAGAGCGCATCGTTTTCGGAGGTATTTTCAACTTTTAAACGGGTTGCAAACATTACCAAAGATGTCGATGTCAACGCCTCCCTTCCGGTCAACTCCCAACTCTTGAGTGAACCGGCCGAGCAGGCGCTTTACGAGGCTTTTTTACGTGTTTCCAAACAAACGTACTCCACCTATGAAGCACAACTTGATGCACTCTTTTCACTTAAACCGCAGCTTGATACATTCTTTGATACCGTGATGGTTAATGCGGAAGATATCCATGTTAAAACCAATCGTAAGGCATTGATAGGCAGCATTTACAAAGCGCTGCTCGATATTGCCGACATTAAAGAAATTAGTGTTTGATGTTGCCGTAGTCGGTGCCGGAATTTGCGGCTGCAGCACGGCTTTCATGCTCGCTAAAGCAGGGTTGCGAGTTGCCCTTGTCGATGCGAAAGGTATTGCCGGAGGCGGCAGTGGTGCAGCCGGTGCTTTTATTGCGCCGAAGTTTGTTAAAAGCGGTCCGGTTAAAGAGCTCAGCGAAGCGGCATTTCATTTTTCATTGGCATGGTATGAGCAGCACTTTGGAGCATGGACGTCATCATCGCGCCTGCTGCATATTGCCAACAATGCCCTTTCAAATGCGCGTGTTGCCTATTTTAAAACTCACACGTCTTTGCCGTTCTCAGCACCGGATCCCCAACTTTTAACGCAGCTTCAGCCTCAGGCACAGGCATTTGAGTCGTTACTGCTTGCGTCTTCCGCCGTTGTCGATGTAAAGGGTGCTTGTAGCGTTATGGCAGCAGAAGCACAGATGTTTAAAATACATGTAAAATCACTTAGGCATGAGAGAGGTTTGTGGCATCTGGGTGCTTTGCAGGCACGACATGTTGTTCTGTCTACCGGGGCGCATGAACATCTTCTTGACATTCCCTATTTTACGCCAAGGGCGGTTTTTGGGCATCGCATTAATATTCATACAACCACTCACAACCCGCTCAACATGCATCAGTTTGTCTCCATTTCGAAGTCAGATTCCAAGGGCATTATTGCTATTGGTGCTACACACGATGTGCACTATAATCCGCTACGCTCCGAAGTATCATATGATTACGCCAAAGGCAGGATGGAGCTTCTCGAGAAAGCCAGTCGTACCATAGCGTTGGAAGATGTCGAGGTTATGGAAGATTTTACCGGAGTGCGTGCCGCTTCAATTGATCATCTGCCTTTGTTAGGACCTGTTGTTGATTTTTTAAAAACGGTTGAGACATTACCGAAGATATCACAGGGAAAAGAATATAATATTAATCAATATAAATATTATCCCAATCTCTATATGATGAACGGAGTCGGTGGGTACGGCTTTGTATTGGCTCCTTATTTAGCAGTAATGCTACGAAATTATCTTGTGCACGGCAGTGCCATTGACCCCCTGGTGTTACCTTCTCGCTTCGTACGACGCTATATGATGCAAAAATGTCGCTAAAGTGACGCTGTTGTTACTTTTGATTTATGGTTTCGCACTACAATAGGTGCAATCGAGTCAAAGGAGTGTGCCATGAGAGTTAAGGTTTTTATTTTCGGAACGCTGTTTTTTATTGGAAACATTACGCTTAATGCACAACTTCTGGTCCGTGAAGGCGGCATAGCTACTGAAGAGAGTGGTACATTCTCCCAGGTCGGTCATAACGTACGGGGCGATCTGAAGACCCTGTTGGTACAGCGCGGCATCGACCATGACGTGGCGCACGAGATGGTCGAGTGCTCATTTAAAGAGAGCAATCTTGTCACGATGCTTAAGATGCAAAACTATCTTAATGTCATTGAAGGTATTGATTATGAGATGCTGATTAATGAAATTATCATTGAGCTTCTTTTTGGCAATAGCATTGATTTTTCAAGCTATGACACACTTGTCTCTTTAACACAACGCCTCTATGGCATGCACCTAAATACAGCACTTCTGGAGCGGTTGGTGCAGACAGCATCAGCCAATCAGGCTTTTAAAACGACATAAAAACGTCGCTTCATATTGAAATTGGGTATAATCACGCAAAATAATTGAATTATTATGGAGCAGTTGAGAATGAAAGAAGCAATTGTATTGCTAAATATGGGTGGTCCCAACAACCTCAATGAAGTAGAACTCTTTCTTGAAAATATGTTTAACGACCCCAATATTTTGACAATGAACAGCACACTGCTGCGTAAATTTATCGCACGCATGATTACTTTTATGCGTACTGAAGCATCTCAGGAGATTTATTCGCAACTGGGTGGAAAATCTCCCATAGTCGGACATACCGAAAAGCTGGTTGCCGCACTTCAAAAACGTTTTAACGATGAGATGGTTGTTGATTTTGTGATGCGCCTTGAGATGCACCAGAACCATACTCGGTATTATCATAAGTACCTGTTCTTGCATTGTACGGGGTACAACCCGATGCTAATGCTACAACCAGTGAAGAGGCTGCTAGTAATTTAAATTTTCTATCCATGATTAAAACCTGCGTAATAAAATATAATAACAACTAGTATAAAAATAACCAGCCAACCTAACCATTCGATGTATTTTACAATCAATGGTTCCATTTTTGGTCCAAT
>QNZR01000190.1 GCA_003978475.1 Sulfurimonas sp. | reverse complement strand
TTGCTAGCGTAGCAGCATCGATGCGTACCAGATTACGCTCCATCAGCATGCTCGAGAGGCGTTCTTTATGCGCACGGGCAATGGCAACCGCATCTATTAACAACTGTTCATATTCTATGGCTCGAGTCAGCGGCAGCGACCGTCGAAGCGCCATACCCCCCAGTGGCAGTGGCAAATCACACCCCGCCAGCTCCTGCCAGACATCCCACATTTCCCGCTCGACTTCCAGAGTCTCATGAAAGGTTAAAATACTCTCGTGAATCAATACCCCCGCATCCACACGACCCTCTTTAACCGCATCTTCTATCTCTAGAAAATTCATATAGGTAATGCGTGCTTCCGGATAGGCAATGCGAAAAAGCATGGCATTGGTGGTGTATGTCCCACTCAATGCTACCTTGAAATTTCGTTTCAGCCGCACACCTTTGCGTTTGATGAGTTTGGGACCATATCCTTCACCAAAACTGACCGCCGTTTTTAAAAGGGCATACTCCTCTTTAATATGCGGATAAAGGGCAAAACTGATGGCGGTAATATCATACGTGCCCTTCAAAGCCTCAACATTGAGCGTCTCAATATCCAATGCACTATTTTCAAACTGCACGCCGGACATGGTAATCCAGCCAAACTTAATGGCGTAATACATAAAAATATCATCGGCATCCGGAGAGTGAGCTATCACCATTTTTTTCAAGAGCAATCCTAGTTATTGTAATATAATCAAAATATCAATTAGATTTTAACTCAAAAAGGATAAAATTACAGACTTAATTTAAAAATATTTCAATTTGCAATATTATTATTCATCATGTCAAATTGTCATATAATACCAGCAATGAAACCACCGAGGAATACAACACATGGATGCACATAAACAAAAATCACTTGATTTGGCAATGAAACAGATTGATAAGGCTTTCGGCAAAGGCGTACTGATGCGTCTTGGTGACAAAGAGGTGGTACCGACCAAAGCAATCAGTACGGGCTCTATCGGGCTGGATCTGGCATTGGGAGTCGGCGGTATCCCCGAGGGACGTGTCGTTGAAATTTATGGTCCCGAAAGCTCGGGAAAAACAACGCTCGCACTGCAAGTCACCGCTGAATGCCAAAAAAACGGCGGCGTCTGTGCCTTTATTGATGCTGAGCATGCGCTCGATGTTATCTATGCCAAAAACCTGGGTGTCGATGTTGAAAACCTACTTGTTTCGCAACCCGATTACGGCGAACAGGCACTGGATATTGTCGAGACCATCGCCCGAAGCGGCGCCATCGACCTCATTGTTGTCGACTCCGTTGCCGCACTCACACCCAAAGTAGAGATTGACGGAGAGATGACCGACCAACAGGTCGGGGTACAGGCACGACTCATGTCCAAAGCACTTCGCAAACTCACCGGGGTGCTACACAAAATGAACTGTACCATTATTTTTATTAATCAGATCCGTATGAAAATCGGCATGATGGGCTACGGTTCGCCGGAGACGACCACCGGCGGTAACGCCCTAAAATTTTATGCTTCCGTGAGAATTGATGTACGAAAAATCGCCACACTCAAACAGGGCGAAAGCCAGATTGGCAATCGGGTCAGGGCCAAGGTCATCAAAAACAAGGTTGCTCCACCCTTTCGACAGGCAGAATTTGACATAATGTTTGGAGAAGGCATCTCAAAAGAGGGTGAATTGGTTGATTATGGTGTAAAATTAGATATAATAGACAAAAGTGGAGCATGGTTTAGTTATGAGGATGTCAAACTGGGGCAAGGGCGTGAAAACGTCAAGCAAAAGTTTAAAGATGAACCCGAACTGGCAGCAGAAATTGAACATAAAATTAAAGTGGCCATGGGGATGTCCAGTGTCATGACCATGAGCGAAACTGAAATGAATGAGGTAGATGAATGATATTTATAGATAATGTAACCGCACTTGAGGTGATGGATTCGCGAGGCAATCCAACTGTAAAAGCAACCGTAACGCTCAGTGACGGTACGGAAGCGTCCGCTATTGTACCCAGTGGTGCAAGTACCGGGAAACGTGAGGCACTGGAACTTCGAGACGGCGGTGATCGTTATATGGGAAAAGGGGTGTTGACGGCCGTTGAAAACGTCACGAATCAAATTGCAGATGAGCTTATTGGTCTAAGTCCGTTTAATCAGGCGCTTGTTGATGCAACCATGAAAGAGCTTGACGGAACTGAAAACTATGGCAATCTCGGTGCCAACGCTGTTTTAGGGGTCTCAATGGCCGTCGCGCGTGCCGCAGCCAAAAGTCTGGGTATGCCGCTGTACCGCTACCTCGGCGGTGCCAATGCCATGGTGATTCCAACTCCCATGCTCAATATTATAAACGGCGGCTCTCATGCAGACAACTCGGTTGATTTTCAGGAGTATATGATTATGCCGGTAGGTTTTGATGACTTTGCCACATCTTTGCGTGCTTCTGCCGAAGTCTATCACCATCTTAAAAACATTCTCAAGCATGCCAATCACAACACCGCTTTAGGTGATGAAGGCGGTTTTGCGCCAAATTTAAGTTCCAATGAAGAGCCCATTCAAATCATTATGCAAGCCATTGAAGCGGCAGGCTACAAAGCCGGGGAACAGATAGCCATTGCTCTGGATGTTGCCGCATCGGAACTCGTAGTAGAAGACGGGTACCGTCTGGACTCGGAAAATCGTACCGTAACGGCTGAAGAACTTGTCAATTATTATGTCGATCTCTGTGCCAAATACCCTATTGTCTCCATTGAAGACGGTCTCAGTGAAGATGACTGGGATGGCTGGAAAATTTTAACAGAAAAACTGGCAGAGCAGGTACAGCTTGTCGGTGATGATCTGTTTGTCACCAATGCCAATATTTTAAACGAGGGCATAGAAAAACATATTGCCAACTCTATTTTAATTAAGCCCAATCAGATTGGTTCCGTCAGTGAAACCATGCTAACGGTTCGCTTGGCACAACGTAACGGCTACACCTGTGTGATGAGCCATCGCTCCGGAGAGAGTGAAGACGCTTTTATTGCTGATTTTGCTGTTGCTCTCAATTGCGGAGAGATTAAGACCGGCTCAACCGCACGTGGTGAACGTACTGCCAAGTACAACCGTCTCCTGGAGATTGAAAATGAGGTCATCTACGGTGAATTTCTGGGTCAATCTCTTTTTCGCTAGTACCTAAATTATGCAGGACGAGAGCGATTTTTACGACGAGATAGAGTGTCATCAAAGTGCTTCCGAGCGCTATTTTGGTCTCTCTTGGGCAAAGCTTTTTATTGCCTTTATTCTTGTCGTTTTTCTCGGCGTCTACATTGGAGTGCTTCTTTTTGGCGAAAATTCTCTTGTAGTACTGTTTCAACTCGAAGAGTATGAAGATTACCTTGTCAATGAGACAGATCGTCTAAAACTGGAAAATGCTGCTCTGCAAAAAGAATATTTTGAACTTAAAGGGCTGCAGCCGGACGGGAATTTTGAATAGTTTGCTATAATGACGACGACGCTATTTTAATTTAGGTGCTTTTGTGAAATATATTCTACTCTCTTTCTTTGTCCTAATCTCACTGCTGCCTGCTAGAGAAAATCCTTTCTTTCCTTCTGAGGGCATGAAAGATCTGCCGGTATCTTCCAATCTTATCTCCAAACGTTCTCCATTGGAACGTGCGGCTATCACCCTGCCTGACAGTGCGCGCATCTTAAAAGAGGTAACCTTAAAATACCAAAATCTTGATGGGTCGATTGAGCACCAGTCCATTATGCTCGATCATACCATCGATTGGCATATTCCCGTTTTTATTTCACAGTCTTATGGCACCGACACGTCAGCATCGACGGCGCGCCCGTCAAAAGCCCGGGGAACGTTCACGCCAATCACACCATTTCTCAGCTATCGTATTTATGGTAAAAGTGTGGAGTTTCGTACTCAAGATAAGGTCATACGCGATTTTGTTCTTGTCAATCCGCACCGTGTGGTTATTGACTTTAAGCGCAATACCGATGCAAAAAGCAGGATCCTGCCACTGAAACAGGCACCATTTACAGGCATTAAGTATGGCAACCACGGCTCTTTTTACAGAGCCGTGGTCGTATTAGACGGCAAGTACCGCTGTCGTGTTGTGAAACAAAAGGGTGTTGTTCGTATTTCTTTGCATTAGTACCGTAATCCAATACCCATATACAAACCGGAAAAATCAGCATCCAGGCTTCCGTCAATATCGTAATCACTGCTATCAATATTGACCACTAATGTACGATATCCAAACTCAACCATCGGTTCGACTATAAAGGCATCAAAAGTATAATCGGCTTTAATGCGTATCTCATAGGCATCGACGCTGCCGTAACCAATCCATTTCATGTCAGCCTCAATACCAATATTACTCAACGGCACTTCAGCACGAACCCGTCCGTAAAGCATGGGAAGTACAATATTATCACTAGCACCATAGGCATAGTTGTCACTGGGGTCGTTAATATCAAAAGAACTTTTAATCAGCTTGGCATCAAGTCCCAAATCTAACGTGGTCCAAAAGGTGTTATCAAGTATATTGTAGTATAAAATGGCATCATACTGTTTCAAAGAGAGCGCACTTTTAGCACCGACTCCCACACTTTTTCCCTCCCAGATATAACCTTTTTTACTGGTTCCAGCGTACCCCAAATCGTTATATTCCAAACGCAGGTTGGGCAGTGCCGGAACAGGATGCTTAAATAAAAGCCACGCATACGTAATGGTTTTACTCTCATATGAAAGCGTCTTTTGCAGATCAAACGTAGCGCTCTTGTTGTAATTCATACTGCCGCTAGGATCAGCCTTCCAAGCACCTACAGCACCTTCAATTCGAAACATATCTGCTTGAAGCCAAGGCGCATTCAGTGACACCAGCATGGTAAATAGAAAGATTTTTTTCATGACGAATCCTGTAGCATAAAATGAGTCATACTATAGCGAAGAAAGATTAAGAGAAGCTAAGATAGCGTGGCATGTGAGCGCCTTATAAAAAGAGGCGCTCGTACCGATACTGCCAGAGACATCCAAGCGGAGAATCTGCCAGATAATACCGGTAAGATTACTTATTTAACTGCGGCTAAAGCAGCGTCGTAATTTGGCTCTTCCGTAATTTCTGGAACAATCTCTTTGTAGGTGACGATTCCATTTTCATCGACAACAAAGATAGCACGACATGTGACACCTGCAAGCACAGAGCCTCCCAAAAGTACACCGTATGCATTGGCGAAATCTTTATTTCGGAAATCTGAAGTCACTGTCAGGTTGTCAATACCTTCAGCTGAACAGAAACGTCCTGCGGCAAACGGAAGGTCAAGAGATACAATGGTAGTAATAACATTGTTAAGATCGGCAGCTTTGGCATTGAAGTTACGTGTCTCCGTAGCACATACGCCGGTATCGAGTGAAGGAACAACAATAATAAGTTGTTTTTTGCCCTGAGCACCACCCACAGTGACATCACCAAGACCGTCAGAATTTACTACGGTAACTTCGGGAGCTTTATCACCAACATTCACTTCATTTCCTAGAAGTTCTACGTCTGTACCTTTGAATTTTGTTGTTGCCATTTTGGCTCCTTTTTTTGTCATTTTAAATTTTATGATGAAATTCTACTTTAAATCGGATAATATTTGTCTTAATTAACAAACACCCGATTTTCCTTAAGCTAAACTAAAGTGTTGATTTCGCATTTACATGTAAATTTTCAACATCGCTAAACATCTCTCTCTCATACATCTCAAGTGCCGCACGACCAATCATTGCAGCATTATCGGAACAATACTGCAACTCCGAAAGTAACAGTTTAGCCCCATAAGGCTTTAATATCGCTTCGACCTGTTCTCGTAAATAGCAGTTGGCACTG
>QNZR01000211.1 GCA_003978475.1 Sulfurimonas sp. | reverse complement strand
GAACCTGAAAAAATTAGAGTGCGTCTTATTCATGTCAGAAACGATCCGAAGGATCCTCAAGGGAAACAAAAAGCCAAAGCCGCCATAGAAGAGGCGTATCAAAAACTAAACGAAGGTATGGCTTTTGCGGACGTAGCAGCAAAATATTCAACAGCAATGAGTCGCATTAAAGGAGGCGATATGGGCTACCTTCACAGAGGGCGGCTGGATGCTGCTGTTGAAGAGAAGGCATTTTCCATGGATACAAACAGTACCAGCGGTATTATTGAAGATACCATAGGGTATTTTATTGTCAAGGTCGAAGATAAGATTACGCCGAACCAACTCTCTTTTGAGCGTGTTAAAGAGGGCTTACGACGCGATTTGAAGAAACGATATGAGCGGGAGCGTAAAGAAGCACTGCTAAAGAAACTCCATTCAACTGCCGTGATTGTGAAGTAGTGCCGTGATTATGAAGAGAACCGCAATAAGTATTGTCGCAATGACTCTGCTTGCCAACAGCGCCTTGCTGTATGCCTATAACTACAAAGACCGAGGAGCATACGGTAAGATTGAATTTCGTTATATTGATGATTTTTATGAGACCAATACAACGCGTAATTCCCAAAAAGATTTTATCCAGGAATATCTGTTGGGTTATATGGGGAATGTCTACAGCCCGCGTTTATTGGATTATACCGTAGAAGGTGTGTTGCGATTTGAAAATATTGATACGGAGACAGAGAGTGTTGACTATACCACCAAAATAGATAGCCAGGACTATAAAGTTAATCTTGCATTTATTAAGGAGACAAAATATCCGGTCACGGTATATGCCCAACGTACCAATAGACCTTTTTCAACGATCTACAGTCAATCGATTAATCGCTATACTCAAGATATTCAAAAATATGGCATTATGGGAAGTATGAAATTTGATATGTTCATGTTAAGTTACGGTGCATCGAAAAATAAAGGGGTCTACGAAGGTATCGCAACACTACAAGATCGCGATACAACGACGTACCGCATTTCAGCACGCCGCAATAAAGAAAATTATAATCTGCAAGTAAGCTACCTGCATCTCAAAAGAATTACGGATCAAACTTATGCCAGCCGAGAGGCTACAACTATTGATCAAACAGATGACAGGGTCGATGTTAAATATGGGTGGGATATTTCCAAAACGCTCACATTTAATTCGGGACTGAGCTATCTTAAAAGTGATTACTATCGTACAGAATCAACCACAGCCGATGCCAGCTTGCGATGGATGCCCAATCAAAAATATAACGGGATGATATCCATGTCAGCAAGCCGATCGGATCAACTGACGAATATTTCTGATGTCGGGGACACTCAAGTTTACGGCAATCAGGTTGATATGCTCAATATCAATCAGGTGTTTAATTATAATGTTACCCCGGAGTTCATGCTGACAGAGAGTATGTCATATTACAACTACAGTGCTGATGCGGCAAGCGGAACCAATTATAACTTGCGATTGGGGGCGAATTATCGTAAAAAGCTTTATACGGATACACGACTACAGCTCACCTCAAGTATCGATATGCGATCAACAGAAAACAGTACAAAAACAACAATATACAGTGACTACCAATCACTAGACAAAACAAGTTATATTGTTAATCTAGGTGCCAGAGTCAATCAAAACCTACCCACCATTCGTTCAACATTAAATGCCGGAATGATGTACTATGCGATGCGGACATCCCTGGATGAAACGCGAGACCGGTACAGCATTAACAGCTCTTTGTACACCAAGCTCTTTGGGGAGTTTACCAACAGAATTGAGGGAAGCTATATGAATGATAAGAGTCTTACCTTTTTAAATACCAATAACGATCTCTATTCACGCGTCATTACCAGGCTCGATCTTGGCGAATATGTTGATTATACTACGCGTCTCGGTGTTCGGGGTCGTCTGTCGCTTAAAGTGGGGGTGCGCTATTCTAAAATTGACAACGATGGGCTCATTGTATCGCGTACGGTTCCTCGTGCCGATATGAATCTGAATTATCGATTTTGGCAACGACTCATTTTCTCTGCCGGTGCTCATGTTGATAAAGATCTAACCTATAACTATATGAACTATTCTGCCAATGCCAATATTAACTATAGAATTAGAAAGATCTCTTTTTCTATGGGCTATCAATATTATAGAACAAAAGTTACTGATGTGATGGATAATTTGGAAGGAACCGATGTATTGGTGATTGTACCGGAACGGGATCGATCTCGCTTTGAAATGAAATTAAGTCGGAGATTTTAAGATGAATAAATTATTATGGCTCAGTATGTTGCTCATAGCAACAGAGAGTTTTGGAGCAGGAAAAGAGCCGAAGTTGGTGTGGCCGGCACCGCCGGATCCGGCGCGGATAGAGTATGTTGCATCAATAAATAATGCTAAAGACTTTGGAATTGAGAAGGGTTTTTTCTCAAAAATTGTTAACTTCGTGTTTGGCGATGAAGATCCGGTGCTAAACAGTCCGTTTGGTATTGATGCCGATAGTAACAGAGTTTATGTTACCGACATCTTTGCCAAGGCACTGTATATTTTTGATAAAGATGAGAATGAGATACAACAGATTAAGGGGTCTGAAAAAGAGAGCTTTCTCTATCCCGTCGATGTCGTCACCGACAAGAAGGGAAACATCTATGTTTCTGACTCCGTTCGTGCCAAAATTTATGTCTTTGATGAGGATGGAGACTTTCAGTATGCCATTGCTCCCAAAGCGTTGCAGCGTCCTGTCGGTATTGCCATAAGTGCTGATGGTCGATGGCTCTATATTGTGGATGCTATGGCAAGTCAAATACATGTAACCACGCTCAAAGGCAATTACCTTCACTCTATTGGAAAGCAGGGTAGGGGTAAGGGTGAATTTAATCGGCCGACATTTATTGATGTGGGTAATGACGGAAAAATATATGTGAGCGATTCCATGAATCACCGCGTCCAGATTCTTGATAAAAACGGAAAGTTTGTGCATGCGTTTGGTGAGTTGAGCGATAACATAGGGGGCTTTGGAAGTCCGCGCGGTATTGCATTGGACAGCGATGATAATATTTACGTGAACGATACGCTTTACAATACGATTCAGATCTTTAATTCAAACGGAGAGCTGCTAATGCTCTTTGGTGCATACGGCAGCGGTAAGGGTGAATTCGCTCTGCCTATAGATATCTCGATTTTGGCCGATAATACTATATATATTACGGATACTAACAATAAGCGCTTTCAAATGTTCAAACGATTGGAGGCGCCTAAACAATAGGAGCCCCCAATGAGATTCGCTGCGCTATCTCTTTTTATTTTGGCATTATCAGGTTCATTTGGACTGCATGCCAGCATTGTCAATACCAAACATAATCTTTCCATCAGCAATACGGCTGGAACCATTAAAGCACAAACAGAGACAGAAGTGTGTGTCTTTTGTCATATTCCGCATCAGGCACGACCGGAAGGAAAACCTTTGTGGAATCGCAGTATGCCGACATCGAATTATGTGATGTACAATAGTGACTATTTGCGACGCATAGGTTATCCTGATGCCGCTTCAGATTTGGGGACACTCAATGATACTCCCGGTGCATTATCGCGGCAATGTTTGAGTTGTCATGACGGTACAGTCGCTGTAGGTGCTGTTTACAAAGTAAGACGTCAGCAGATGAATGGGTCCACCATAGCCATGAACGGGGTTAGCGGATCAGGTACAATTCCGGTATCTTCAAGTGCCTCTTTGGGCATAGATTTAACACACCAGCATCCAATAGGCTTTGAGTATAACCCCAATATCAGCATCAATTTTGGAACAGGAACACGAACATCCGAGTTAAAAGATCCACCAGATAGCCCTATAAAACTTTTTACATATGGCGGCAAAAAATATATCGAGTGCTCTTCATGCCATGACCCGCATAAAAATAACAAAAAGTTTTTGCGTGTCGATAGTGGCGCCAACCATGGACAAAACGTTAAAAACACATGCCTCTCCTGCCATGATAAAAGCGGAGGAGCCCCATGGCCTACCGTGCATGAAACTATTGGAGCACCCTATACTGATCCGCAGGTGATTAGTCGGTATGGTACCGCATCTCCGGCAGATCTTTTTTGTGTTAATTGTCATACGCCGCACAATGGAGAGGGGGAGTATTTATTACGAAAAGTAGAGCAGCAGACCTGCTTTAAAGGTGCCGGTTCATCGGCAGGCTTGACGTCATGTCATGGCACGGGGGGTTCTGGTGTTGATATAGAATCTGTTCTTGCCAAGAGTTATGCGCATCCTGTCAGTACCATTGATGGCATCCATACCGATATTGACGTTTTATACGGATATGATGTTAGCGGGAGTGAAATGACGGATACCGCAGGAAGGGGCGGCGTGTCGTGGGGAAGCAACAAACATGCAGAATGTATGGATTGCCATAACCCACATAGAACCGGTAGCAATATTCACGTACCAGATACGCAGTGGTATCCGGACAATCCCACAAATGCTGTTTCTGACGTTTTACGGAATGTGACCGGAGTAGAGCCGAATTGGCCGACAGCGTGGACGCAGCCCACAACGTTTACTACCTTGGAGTCTTCCACTAAAGAGTATCAAATTTGTTTTAAATGCCATTCGTATTGGGGGCTGGGTGTGGCGACTGATGGGGTCACGAATTATCCATCAATGTCCGATCCGGTAAATACGCCTTATACCGATGTGGCCTGGGAGATGAATATTAATAATAGATCAGGACATCCTGTTGTTATTAATGCGTTAAATCGAACCGGCTCCTATGCGCCGAAACAACTTGATTCCAGACAGTTAACTGCGCCGTGGAGCAATGCTCCGGGAGCCGTCACCATGTACTGTTCGGACTGTCATGGTTCGGATGCGGAAATGACAGGAGACCCCAAGGGTCCCCACGGTTCCAATTTGAAATTTATGCTAAAGGGAGAAAATAACTATTGGCCTACAAAACCTGATGGCGTGACTCTTTATGATACCAATGATATTGGCAATGGCGGTGACACAGGACTGTTTTGTAAGAACTGTCATGATCTGAATGAACCGCACAAAAATCAATGGGCATCATGGATGCGAAATAGAAATTTTTCCTGTGTGACATGTCATGTAGCCGTTCCTCACGGTTCTCCCATCTCAAGGTTGATAGGTTATAGCAATTTTCCTGCACCGTATAATTACAAGGGGAACAGTTTACGAGTTACGGGATTTGTTAAAAATGGGCTTACCAATATTAATAGAGGTGATGTTTCCGGTAGTGGTTGTGGTGGTGGAATGTGTCATGGATTCAGTTCCGGAGGCAGCTTTGACAGCAATCCCTTCCCGTAAAACTTTATATTAACTGTTGAGTGGCAACTCTTTGGTACACTTTTGGCATGTCAAAGAAGAGGGCTTGCCGGGCGTGTGGCAACCCTCTTGTGAAGTGCATAATAAGGAGTGTATGTGATCATCAAAACCATTGTGGCTATCTGTCTGGCATCTGCTGTTCTTGCTGCTTCGGTGCCTGTTGGTGATAATAAAAAGATTATGCATACGCTACTCAAGTATAATTACGGCATCATTAAAATGGGTCGTAGCGGCGAGACGGAGTTTTTTAAAACGTTTGTTGCAGAAGATGTTGCCATGAAGCTGCAAGTATGGTTTGAATCCTGGAAGTTCAATAATCTGACCATTCTGGCAAAAATCAATGATTTGCAATTTAGCCCTGTCCAATACAACGACACCAATGCTACGGTCGTCACTTTGGAAAACTGGACCTTCTCTTATGTTGACCTAAGCACAAAAAAATTGGCACACGATCCAGTGAATATTTTTTATAAAATGTTCTATACCCTGAAAAAACAGGGGGATGACTGGATTATTGTGGCCATT
>QNZR01000214.1 GCA_003978475.1 Sulfurimonas sp. | reverse complement strand
TGTTATAAATCGGTATTAAACCAATATTAAATGCTTGAACAATTTCTTTAGTGTATTGATTGTTATCGCCTGCGTTGGTTGTTAATTTTACTTCAACCGGACTACCTAAAGGAGCACTTGCATCAGCTACAGCACCACTAAACACAAAATCAGAGGTCGCGCTGGAATCTGAAAAAAGGAATGCTATGTCAGGACTGCCACACATCAATTGATGTCCATGGAGATGGATTTTTAGCAGGAACTACCCTTGCTCCAGTAGAAATAGAATGTCAGGACTGCCACGGAACGACCCGGGCGTATCCATGGGAGTTGCCGCTGGGGTATTCCGATGAGTTTAGCACACAGCACAAAGAAGGTACGGCACGAGGCGTCGTGCAGGAGATTGCACCCTATCTTAAAAAAGGCTATATTAGCGAAAAAGAAGAGGGCTACTTATTGACCGCACGCGGGAACCCCTATACGCATGTTGTTAAAAAAGGCAATAACATTATTGTGAAACTTGCCAGCGGGAAGGACATTACGCTGACGCCTCTAAAAAAACTCAAAGAAGACAAGGCACTCTCGCAAGCTGCACTGGTGGCGATGGATCAGGTCGCAGCCCACCGGAACAATCTGGAGTGTTATACCTGTCATGCAACGTGGGCTCCGCAGTGTTACGGCTGTCATGTTAAAGTTGACTATTCCGGCGGTAAACAGAACATTGATTATCTTGCTGCCGCACATGATCAGGATATTCATGGCACCACCGGCGGAATGCGTGATCTCAAAGCCTATCTGGTTGATGGCAGGGTGACTGAAACCCGCTCGTTTTTACGCTGGGAGGATCCGGCACTCTCGCAAAATGGCGAAGGGCGTATTTCACCGACGATTCCCGGATGTCAGGTGACGGTGAGTGTTATCGGCAAAGAGGGTAAAGCCCTGCTGCAAAACCATATTTTTAAAATTCCCGATGTTGAGGGTGCAAAAGCAGAAGGACAAAATGCGATTGATATGTCGCCGGTACAGCCACATACCATTACGAAACATGCTCGTGCCTGTGAGAGCTGTCATGCGAGCGACAAAGCTTTGGGTCTGGGTATTGGCGGTGGAACAATGCGCGCCGATGAATCCAAAACATTTATTATTGATTTGATGCGTGCCGACGGCAAAATTTTACCGACTATTGTTGATGAGCAGTTTTCTGCCATTGCGAATTTAAAAAATGATTACTCACGGTTTATGGATGAGAACGGAACACAACTGCAAACGGTAGGGCATCATTTTTCGTTGTCGCAACCTTTAGATGCATCACAACGTGCCAAACTGGATCGTCGAGGCATCTGTTTATCGTGTCATGATACCATACCCAATGGAAGTTTGGCAGTGTCAGCTATGGTGCATGCTGCTCAGATGGCGGGCATTGAAGTAGACAACAAAGATCATCAGGGTATTTTGGGAAAACTGCTTCTTTTGGGAGCGTGGATACAGCTCTTGGGCGGTATGGCACTTGGAGCCTTGCTGGTCTACCTAATATATCGATATCAAAAAAGAAGAGCATAATGAGAATGAGTAAAGCAGAGGCGTTACGCCTCATACGCGAGGGAGATTTAAAAGCGCTTGGCAAGATGGCAACGGCGAAGAAAAAGGCACTGCATCCTCAGGGGATTACGACGTTTGTCGTCGACCGAAACATCAACTACACCAATATCTGTTGGGTAGATTGTAAATTTTGTGCCTTTTACCGACACGAAAAAGATGCTGATGCCTACGTGTTAAGCTTTGATGAGATTGATGCCAAGATTGACGAACTGCTTGAGATCGGCGGTACACAGATTCTCTTTCAAGGCGGTGTTCACCCGAAGTTGAAAATTGCGTGGTACGAAGACCTGGTGGCGCATATCCATACAAAATATCCCCAGCTAACCATTCATGGTTTTTCAGCCATTGAAATTGATTTCATCGCCAAAGTGTCGCGTATCAGTGTCGAGGAAGTGTTAACGCGTTTACATGCCAAAGGGCTTGCCTCGATTCCCGGTGCCGGTGCCGAGATTTTGAGTGATGCGGTGCGAGATATTATTGCCCCCAAAAAGATTGATGCGGAAGTCTGGATTGATGTGCACCGCAAGGCGCATCAGCTAGGTATCAAATCGACGGCAACCATGATGTACGGAACTTTGGAGCGAGATGAAGATATTGTCGAACATTTTGACATGATACGACGGCTTCAGGATGAAACAGGCGGGTTTCGTGCGTTTATTATGTGGTCGTTTCAAGGGGAAAATACCGAGCTGCTGCGTCTGTTTCCCGAAATACAAAAACAGAGTTCCAATCGGTATTTACGACTATTGGCAGTGGCACGGCTTTTCCTGGACAATGTGCCCAATATTCAAAGCTCCTGGGTAACGCAGGGACCCTACATTGGTCAAATGGCACTGCTTTACGGTGCCAATGATCTGGGATCAACCATGATGGAAGAGAATGTTGTCAGTAGTGCGGGGGCGGCATACACCATGGCAAAGGAAGAGATGATACGGCTTATTCGTGATATTGGCGAGAGACCCGCCATTCGTAATACTGCTTATGAGACATTGGAGATGTTTGCATGAGACGTATCACAGGCATCGGTATAACAATTTTATTTTTAGGACAGGTTTTAATGGCAGCAGTTATAGACACCATAGAGGTCAAAGGGGTGAACATCCCGGTTATTTTTGAGGCAGATCATCGTCTGCCTCTAGCATCATTACAGTTGGTATTTACCAATAGCGGCAGCATAACCGACGGAACTCGTGCCGGACTGGCAAAGCTAAGTGCAAAGATGATGAATGAAGGCTCTAAAACGCTGGGAAGCGAAGGGTTTGCCGAAGCATTGGAGTCCAAAGCGATCGGTTTGAGCGCGCATGCCGGCGTTGAGACTTTTGTGTTTGAGCTTAGCGCGCTTAAAAGTGAGTTCAACACGGCGCTGAAGCTGTTTGAATCATTACTGGCAGCGCCCAATATTACCGAAAATAATCTCAAAAAAATTCAAACCAATACCATCGGCAGTTTGATGCGTAAAGAGAATGATTTTGATTATGTTGCCAGTGTCGCACTTAAAGAGCTTCTGTTTAAAGGAACGCCGCTGGCGCAACCGGCTTCAGGGACTCCCCAGAGTGTTAAAACCATAACGCTGCGTGATGTACAACAATTTTTGCAGGAGCATCTGGTGCTCTCCCGTGCCATTGTCGTCGTCGGCGGTGATTTGAAACTTGCACAAGTGAAAGAGCAGGTGCATCGGCTGTTAGATGTCCTTAGTGTCGGTCGCAGTGAAGTGCTGAAACATTATGAGGTAGTCAGTAAAACGGCAGACGAACTTATTACCAAAAAGACGGAACAGGCCTATATCTATTTTGGGTCACCGTACCATTTACATGTAGATTCGCCAGAGTATTATAAAGCACGGGTCGCGACATATATTTTGGGAACCGGAGGCTTTGGCAGTCGGCTCATGGAAGAGATTCGTGTCAAGCGCGGTTTGGCATATTCGGCATACGCCCGATTGAACATTTCGGCATCATCCAATTATATGACGGGGTATTTGCAGACCAAAATTGACTCTATGCAAGAGGCTAAAGCAACGGTTAAAGAGGTGATAGCATCCTTTGTTGCCAAAGGTGTAAGCGAAGCGGAACTTCAGCAGGCGAAGCAATTTCTGCTTGGTTCCGAGCCGCTGCGCGTCGAGACCCTTTCGCAACGCCTTTCGCGTACGTTTATGGAGTATTACAAGGGGCAAAAAATCGGTGCATCGCTGGAAGAGCTGAAGAAAATAGAGGCACTGGATCTGCGTTCACTTAATGATTTTATTGCCACTCACCGTGAGATAACACAGTTGAGTTTTGCGATTGTAACCGCACCGTAAAGATCATGCCTGTCGAGCCTAAAGATGAAGTGAAATTTCAGCGGCTCGGCATTAGTTCCATTCGTGCTTTAGCCATTATGGCTCCGGTTGCCTATGAAGATCGTCAACTTTATGATCACGTTCTCAATGGCGTTGCACAACTGCTCGATATTACGGTTGAGGCGGTTTCGACGACACCGCGTCTTTTGAAAGTACGTGCATATGCGCACAATCTTTCGTTTACAGTGACACTGCTTTTTTTTTCTCCCAAACCTTATATGATGCGGCAATTTTGCGTTGACGAGCGGTATTATGTTTATGGCAAAGTCGATTTTCATGGAGGTTGTGCCCAGGTCAGCCATCCTCAAAAAGTGAGCGGTATCGGCAAGATTATTCCAAAATATAAATCGGTGCTTCGCCATGATGTCATGCAGCGACTGGTTGAGAAATATGTTTCCCGTTCCAATCTTGGCGACGAGGGACTGCCGTCGCAGATTATTGATCATCTTCTGAATATCCATTTTCCCAAAAACGCCAGGAAGGAACTGCATGCCGATGAGCGCTATGCCCTGAAATTTACCGAACTGCATGAGTATATGGATGCCCTTCGCCATAAACGCAAAACGGTTGCCTCGCAATTTACATGTCATAGTGACTGGAACGCTTGGAGCAGGGGTTTGCCGTTTCAGTTGACGCAAGATCAGATACGGAGTATTGAAGCGATTGCGGGCGATTTGAAAAGCCAATATGCCGCGCGTCGGATGATTGTAGGCGATGTCGGTTCCGGCAAGACGATGGTGATGCTTGCTTCGGTCATGATTGCACGACCGTACCGAGCTGTTTTGATGGCACCGACCACCATTTTAGCCCAACAGCTTTTTGAAGAGGCACAAAAATTTTTGCCCGATCTGCATGTTGCGTTGGTGACACATAAAAGTAACAAAAACATAGCACTCTTGGAGTATGATTTTATTATTGGTACGCATGCACTGCTTTACCGTGAATTGCCTGAGACAGCACTCATTATGGTCGATGAACAGCACCGTTTTGGAACGGCACAGCGTCATCTACTGGAAAAGCTGGTCACAAAAGGAGACAAGCACCCCCATTTTTTACAGTTTTCGGCTACGCCCATTCCGCGAACCCAGGCAATGATTTCTGCTGCTCACATAGATGTCTCTTTGATAACGCAAACCCCCTTTAAGAAAAATATTGCCACATCCATTCTCCATAAAAAGGATGTTCCCGCGCTTTTAGAGCATATCCATAACGAATTGGCGCAAAAGCATCAGGTACTACTGGTGTATCCGCTGGTTGAACAGAGTGATGTGTCGGCATACCAAAGTATTGATGAGGCGCGTCATTTTTGGGAAGCCCGGTTTGAGAATGTGTATGTGACATACGGCAAAGACAAACAGAAAGAGGCTGTGCTGCTTGAGTTTCGTGAAGCGGGCAATATTTTGATAGCCACTACGGTGGTTGAGGTGGGTATCTCACTGCCGCGGCTCAGTACGGTGGTCATTGTCGGTGCCGAACGGTTGGGTCTTTCGACCCTGCATCAACTTCGCGGGCGGGTAAGCCGTACCGGTTTGCAGGGGTATTGTTATCTGTTTACCTACCATGATGCAAGCGAACGCCTCAAGAAGTTTTGTCATACAGCCGATGGCTTTGAGATTGCCGCACTTGATTTGAAATACCGAAAAAGCGGTGATCTTCTGGTAGGAAAACAACAAAGTGGTCAGGCATTCAAATGGGTCGATATGGGTGAGGATGAACAGGTGGTTAAAGCAGTTGCAGAAGCCTTGCGCTTATAGCACGCCTATAGCGTGCAATAAACTATGGAGACGGACTCATCCTTCTTCGAGCGAAGCGCTCAGTACTCCAATGTCATAGGTTGATTTGGAATCTAGCAGGCGAAAACTTTTGTGTCCATATGTCCAGTTGTTTTCGGATGTTCCACTGAAAATAACGTTATATACTAGTACATCCTGTGCTTGAAAAGAAACATTAAAGTTGCCGTTACTCTCAATGTC
>QNZR01000159.1 GCA_003978475.1 Sulfurimonas sp. | reverse complement strand
TGATTGTTTCGGCAACGATTTTGTTATCGCTTTTTGCGTACGCTTTTTTACGAGATACGGCAGAGCTTATTCCTCTTGAAGGGGCGCAAGAACTCCTTAAAGAGAAATTGGTTCACAAGGTGACGGCATCAGAAAATTACATGTATTTAAAGACCGATACCGGAGTCTATAAGCTGGCGACGTCTCAAGTGAATCCTAAAATGTTCTCAGATATTCCCGTCAGTGTCGATACCAGCAGCAATATAGCATTAAATATTTTGTATCTTATACTCCTGTTAATGACGTTCTCGATTCTCTTTCGACAGTGGCAAAAGGGAACACAGCACAATGCCGGGAGTGAATCCGGTACACGAGCATATCTTCCGGAAAACCAGACTCAGGAGATTGTTCCGGTGATGTCTGATGTCAGTTTCTCAGATATCGGCGGCATTAGTGATGTGAAAATTGAACTTGAAGAGATTATTGACTTTTTGAAAAATCCGGTGAAGTACATTAATTACGGAGTCTATTTACCGCGTGGTGTACTCCTTGTGGGACCTCCGGGCGTGGGAAAGACCATGATTGCCAAGGCCGTTGCCGCTGAAGCGGATGTACCATTTTACTATCAAAGCGGTGCCTCATTTGTGCAGATTTATGTCGGTATGGGTGCCAAGCGGGTGCATGATCTTTTTACCGAGGCCAAAAATAATGCGCCTTCTATTATTTTTATTGATGAGATTGATGCCGTAGGGAAGACGCGTGAGGGGAGCCGTAATGATGAGCGGGAGGCTACGTTAAACCAGCTGTTGACTGAAATGGACGGTTTTGAAGATTCCAGCGGGGTCATTGTTCTGGCGGCCACCAATAAAATTGATGTCCTCGATAGTGCACTATTGCGTTCAGGGCGCTTTGACCGGCGTATTTTTGTTGATCTGCCGACACCGAGCGAGCGGGAATCCATTTTATTGAAATATTTGAAAAAAATTCCGCACAATGTTGATGCTGCCCAAATTGCCAAAATGACCATGGGGTTTAACGGTGCCTCGTTGGCGGCACTGGTCAATGAAGCGGCACTGCTCTCCATGCGACAGCACGATTTACATGTAACCGATGAACATTTTAATTTGGTCAAAGACAAAGTCCTTCTGGGCAAGAAACGCGTACCGGTTCTAACGCACGAACAGCGACAATACCGTGCACGCTATCAGGCAGCCAAAGGTTTTGTGGCGACATGGTACGATATTGCCTTTGATAAAGTGCTTCTTAGCAGTGCGGCCATCAAGCCTCCGGTAGATGCTCCGATGCTGCATCATGAAATGGTGGCACATATTAAAATGCTGCTTGCAGGAATGGCAGCTTGCAATATTCACTTTAATGAGCATGACAGCAGCGTCGAAGCTGATATTGGTGATGCCAAACGTCTGGTATCGCAGATGATTGAACGCTATGCCATGGGCGAGACTATTATGGGCAGTGAGCATGATTGCGCTCAGTTAATCGAAACACTCTATGCCGAAACCGTGGTGCTGCTGCGAAAAAACAAGCTCTGTATTGAAAAAGTCGAAGCCATTTTGATGCAGTACGAGAGCATCTCCAAAGCCCTGTTGCAAGAGATTATCAATGAGGTACTTTAGCGGATTTTCACTGGTAGATGACCAGAAGTTTTTTACAGCGTATCTCGTAGATTCGGAATACACGGTAAGCGGATTCAGTTACGGTGCCATAAAAGCTTTTGAATATGTACGGCACACCAATAGACGTATTGACAGACTACAGTTGTTTTCCCCCGCTTTTTTTCAAAATCGTGATGTCCGGTTTAAACGTTTGCAACTTTTGGGGTTTTGTAAAGATGCCGATGCCTATGTGCAGCAATTTACGTCAAACTGTTGTGCTCCGTTTAAGTGTAAAAATATTACAATAAAAAAAGGTTCTTACGAAGCACTTCAGGAGCTTCTTGAATATGTATGGGACCGTGATGCCCTGGAAGCATTGTGCCGTCGCGGTGTGATTTTGGAGATGTATTTCGGAAGTGAGGACGCTATTGTTGATGTTGCGGCGGCAAAAGCGTTTTTTCAGCCTTTTGGCACCACGTTTTTCATTAATGGTGCCAGCCATTTACTACAAAGAGAGGAGTGTGTGTGAAAATATTAATGGTCATGTTTCTGATTGTCGGGTCGCTGGTATCTGCTAAAGATTATACCAAGGATGCGGAGGCCGTAGAGTTTATACAGATGATGAAAGAAACGCATAATTTTAAAGTAGCGTATTTGAATAAACTCTTTTCTTCGGTAACCAAACAGGAGGTTCCTTTAGCTATTATTACGGGCAGAACGATTAAAAACCCTACACCAAGCGTGAAGAATGAGTACCCGTTACATGGTGCGTGGGATCGCTACGTTCATTATAAGGTAACACCCAAACGCATCCGTCAGGGGCGCTCTTTTATACAAAAATACCGAACAACATTTAAGCATGTAGAGCAAAAGTATGGTGTTCCCTCGGAGTATATTGCTGCTATTATTGGTATTGAAAGTGTTTATGGCATTAATGTGGGCAAACATCCCGTTTTTGACACATTGGCCACATTGGCATTTGAACCCAATCGGCGCAGTGCCTTTTTTAAACGGGAGTTGGAAAAATTTATTTTGCTCTCGTATCGTCAAAAATTCAACCCCAAGAATGTGATGGGATCATATACGGGTGCCATTGGGCTGGGACAGTTTATGCCAAGCAATTATGAAGCCTATGGTATTGATTTCAATCAGGATGGCAAGATTAGCTTGCAGCATCCTCAAGATGCTATTGCCAGTATTGCCAATTATCTCAGAAAAAACGGATGGCGCCCCGGAGAAGAGGTGGCAACACGGGTGGCTTATGATGGAAATCGGTTTCGTACTTATAAAACGGGGTATGATCGAACGTATCACCGTTCCGACCTGATTGGCATTAAGCCCAAATACGGTCCGTGGAACTATAATGACAAGGTACGTCTTATCAAGCTTGACCGCGCCAATTATGATGAACTTTGGTATGCGGCTAAAAACTTTTATGTGATTACACGTTATAATCACAGTGCCTACTATGCCATGTCGGTGCATCAGCTGGCAAAAAAAATCAAACAAGGATCTTAGGTGAGCGAGATTAAAATCGGGGTGATTACCGCATCAGATCGTGCCAGTAGCGGTATTTATGAGGATATTTCCGGTGTTGCCATACAAGACACTATAACGGCTTATCTGACGAGTGCGTTTGAGATTGTGTATCGTTGCATTCCTGATGAGCAGGAGATGCTGGAAACTACGATGAAGGAGCTCTGTGATGTGGAACAATGCTGTCTGGTTGTAACTACCGGAGGAACCGGACCCGCACCGCGTGACGTGACACCCGAGGCGACTGAAGCGGTTTGCGACAAGATGCTGCCGGGATTTGGCGAATTAATGCGCCAGGTCAGTTTGCACTATGTGCCTACCGCCATTCTTTCGCGTCAAAGTGCAGGTATTCGGGGAAAATCGCTTATTATTAATTTACCCGGAAAACCTAAGTCTATTCGGGAATGTCTTGATGCCGTTTTTCCGGCTGTTCCTTACTGTATTGATCTGATCGAAGGTCCGTATCTGGAATGCAATACCGAAGTGATTAAAGTGTTTCGACCAAAATCGTCATAGCATAGCAATAACTTGCAAAACTTGATCTTGAAGCTATGAAGATTTTCTAAAATCTAACTTTTCAAACTATTTTCATGCTACCACCAACATCTCATCTGCCCCTTTTTGAAACTCATAGTCTGTTTTGATGATTTTTGTTTCAAATCCTTTTTCTTGCAAAACTCTGATGATTTTTTCCAGGTGGGGAGAGCGATGATTTTCCAGCGTCACCAAGGGAAATATCCGCACCTCTTTTGCCACCCTCAGCATCTCTCTTACAGAGGAGAGATGAAACGCAAAATCCAAGTGCCCGCTATACAAAAATAGAAAATGCGAACTCAACGCCAAATCAAACGTTTTGGATCCAAAAGAGAGTGAGGGTAGCATCTCATGTATATATCGTCCTTCACTCTTTCCTTGCTCAAAATCATCCAAAAACTTTGCCATCGCATCCATTCGAACCGACTTTAAAACATTGGGATTTTTGATATTTTTCCAGACAAAATCCCCGGCATGCTCACGCACCTGTGCCATCACTTCATCTTTCACCTCTTCGATACGCTTTGACAAGTCATCTTTGGAAAACTGATAGATAGGATCGACCGATACGACACTGCCGCCAAGTTCATGAACTTCGGCATTAAAAGAGGATGGTCCATCACCACAACCAAGAATCCTGAGCCTAAGATCATCATCTGTAAGGTTAAACATTGATTGGTATTCGTTCAGGTTGCGTCCCCATGGCACGATGTTTTTTAGTTGCATAGTTTTCCTTTTGCTCTGTCGTTTGCAAAAAATAGCCATAGGTATATGTGTCGTGCACCCACCGTTCATATTGCTCGTCGTGGGTGTTTTGGATATTTTTGTTTTGGATGATGTTGCATGTATACATGATGTTTTCTTAGCTTGGTAGTTCTCGTTTTTTTATAACTATAGCAGCACTGATGAGAGGATAGCAAGCAAAAAGTCTTGTTTTAAAAAACTTTTTCATCTATTCACCGCATCATCTAACATTGTCAATACATCTGTCACACCAGTATTGATACTACTATCAAGCCTATTTGCCCACTGTTTTAATGCAGAAAAAGACCATCTGTTTTTTATCAAATGCGCATAATTTTTTTGCCACTCTTTTGTGCTTTTGGCTAATGTCATCGGTAAAACATTTGGATTTTTGGACTCTTCTACGATGTAAAACATCTCCAAATAGGCTTTTGCTTTAGGGTACTTTTTTGAGAGTCTGACAAAAGCACTTAACTCCTCTTTGCTAAGCGTATTTCCTGTGATGATAGCCAGTTCATAAAGTCCGGCATAAAGGTAAATAAGATCATCTTCTACTGTTAAATCTTTTGTATCTTTTAGTTGTGAAATGGCGAATTTTGAATATTTATATAATGTTTTTTGATTTTTATAGTTGCTAGTATATATCATAAATGCTTTTGCAAAAGAGTGTTTTTCGATAGCATTCTCTCCGGCAGTTGCCCCTGCATCAAGCAGTGCATCTATTATTTTTTCATCTTTTGTTCTATACCATGCACAAATGAGAGCTGAGCTAATCATGCCATTATAGGGTTTTGTTTTTTGATTGACATCGCTTTTTGGTAACAAAAGATGGATGATTTTTTCATTATCTTTTTTGACCGGTTCCAGTATAGCAAGCATCAAGGGGTTAAGCCCATCTATATTAGTTACTTTTGTATCGGCTCCTTGTTTTAACAGGTAGTTTACAATTGTCGCATTTTTACCTCTGGCAGCTAGTATTAGTGGGGTATAATCTTGATAAAGTCCTGTCCGAGATTCTATATTTGCCCCTGCATCAAGTAGGAGTTTGACAGTAGAGAGATGCCCCTCATAGATAGCATAGCTGAGTGCATTTTTATGATATTCTCCTACTGTTTTATCGACTGTTGCACCGGCATCAAGAAGAAGCTTGACAATCTCATCCTGTCCATGAAACGAAGCAGTTATCAACGCGGTGTATGTATCATGATATACTTCATCTATGTTTGACTTCTCCCCTTTGAGAACCTCTCTTAAGGCATCTATGTCATCATCTAAAACAGCAGTGTATAGCTCGGAATATTCTCTTGCTTTATACACCAAAAGCTTTTTGGAACTCATTGTTTTATCTAATTTTAGACGATACTTATTGAGTAGTTGTATAAGTCCTAGTAAATTTTTTTGCTCTCTTAGATCATAGAGTTTTTTTTCAACCATTTTTGCTTTTTCTTGGTCATTAAACCATCTGCTCACTCACTTTTGTATCTGCGTTCAAAA
>QNZR01000105.1 GCA_003978475.1 Sulfurimonas sp. | reverse complement strand
TGTTACATTAAAAGATACTTACGCGATGCTGGTACATATCTGCTGCAGTGTTGACTCGCACTTTTTTTTAGAAAAACTGCAGGCCGACTACCCCGATGAGAAGCTCACCGGCTTCTTTTACGATCCCAATATTCACCCTTACTCCGAATACCGCCTGCGCCTGCTCGATGTGCAACGAAGCTGTAGGCAGCTGGGCATTGATCTGATTGAAGGCGGGTACAACTACGAAACGTGGCTTGACCTTGTCCGCGGGTTTGAAAACGAACCGGAGAAAGGCGCACGCTGTGAACGCTGTTTCGACCACCGTTTTGATGTAAGCGCCCATAAAGCACTGGCATTGGGAGAAACCAAAATGACAACCACCCTCCTTGTCTCTCCTTTAAAATCACAACAACAACTCAAGGCAAGCGGCGCGGCATTTTACAAAAAATACGGTGTCGAATTTATTGCGGTTGACTACCGTTGCGGAAATGGAACTCAAGAGCAGTCCCGTGTTAGCAAAGAGCAGAAACTGTACCGTCAGGACTACTGCGGGTGTCTGTACGGATTACGCATACAACGTGACCAACAGGAACGTTTGGCGGATGAGCTGTTTTCGCCCGTCTCCAATACCGTCTTGCCGGGTTCAATAGAAGAACGACTGGCGCTTTATGAAGAGCGTATGCGGCTCGAAGATGAAGGTATTGCGTATGAGATCATCAAAGAGAAGTTTTTGAACTACCGGCAATTTACATGTAAATTAACGCTGGGAAAAACCCATACCCCTGCCGCGTACGCATTATGTTATTCGACACTGCCTCGCCAAAAAGTGCAGGGACGAATGGCGCACTCCATAGACAATATATTTTATTTGAACCGCGAAGAGGTGCGATTCATAACCCTCACAGAGTTCAATAAGCATGCCCGCACCCATTATGTCGATGTCAAAGCACTCATCTACCAACCGCCTGCGTTTCATGAAGAACTTCAGATTCGACAGCACCTTCTTGGCAGCGCTTTTGACCTGAGTCCGGTGATTGTTGTCGATACGATTCCCGAAGGAAAGCTGACATTGGAGCTTCATGCCAAAGTCTACGAAGATACCAAAGAGCGTCTCCATCTAAAATAATACACTTTTGCATAACCCGCTATTAATCTTTTTTTAGATAAAATACCCAAATTTTAGTTTGCAAAGGCAGATCCTGTAACATGACTATGACTGTAGAAGAGATTCAAAAGATTATCCCGCACCGCTACCCCTTTTTACTCTTGGACCGCGTGACAAAAATCGTGGAAAATGAGCTGCTCATCGGTTATAAAAACGTTACCATCGGCGATCAGATATTTCAGGGGCATTTCCCCGGACATCCAATCTACCCGGGTGTAATGATCCTAGAAGGCATGGCACAAGCCGGCGGCATTCTGGCGTTTAAAAGCATGCGTGACCTGAGCGAAGAAGAGGTGGCGAACAAAGTCGTCTATTTTATGAGTATCGACAAAGCAAAATTTCGGCACCCCGTCACTCCGGGAGACCGTTTGGAGTACCATATTAACGTTATGAAACACCGTGGCAACATCTGGGTATTAAAAGGGGAAGCGTTTGTTGATGAGACTATGGTTTCTGAAGCGGAACTCAAAGCCATGATTGTCGATAAATAACCATGGCGTCTCACATATCACCCCTTGCCGTTGTTGAAGAGGGAGCGCAGCTCGGAGATAATGTTACCGTAGCACCGTTTTGTTTTATCTCCAAAGAGAGCATTATCGGTGAGGGAACCACCATTGCACAAAATACATGTATTTACGGAAAAACAACTATCGGACGCAACAACCGCATCTTTTCGCATGCGGTCATCGGCTCAATTCCGCAAGATCTGAAATACAACGGTGAAGAGGTAGAGCTTATTATTGGCGACAACAATACCATTCGTGAGTTCACCCTCTTTAACCCCGGAACCAAAGGCGGCGGCGGTAAAACCATTATTGGTTCGCATAATCTGTTTATGGGGTATGTTCATCTGGGACATGATGTCATTATTGGCAATCATTGCATTTTAGCCAATGCCGCCACACTTGCCGGTCATGTCGAAATGGGAGATTTTGCCGTTATCGGTGGTATGACGCCGGTGCATCAATTTGTACACATTGGTGAATATGCCATGATCGGCGGTGCCTCGGCTCTGGCACAGGACATTCCCCCCTACTGCATGGCAGAAGGAAACCGTGCGTCCCTGCGCGGACTGAACCTGACCGGCTTGCGTCGTGGGCTTAAACGTTCTGATATTGACGCACTTAAAAGTACCTACAGAGAGCTTTTTGAATCAGGAAAGCCGTTGAAAGAACATGCGTTGGAGCTTTTGGAGACAACCGATAATTTACATGTAAAAAATCTCTGTAATTTTATACTCAAAACCAAACGCGGCATTCCATATGAAAGGAAAAACCTATGATGCATCGACACTGTAGCTTCTGTGAAGCCAAAGAGAGTGATGACAATCCGCTCATTGCCGGAAACGGCGTCTATATTTGCAAAAACTGTGTCTTCTCCGCTTACAAAATCATGTTTGGCGACGAAGTTCAAACCCCGGAAAATGAGGCAAAAACCGCTGCGGCAGCAGAACTCTTGACCCCCAAAGAACTTAACGAGTTTTTAGGACAGTATGTTATTGGTCAGGAGCATGCGAGAAAACTGCTTAGTGTTGCGGTCTATAACCACTACAAACGTATTTTCAAGGCATCGCAGATTGACGATGACGATACCGAGATTGCCAAATCCAATGTCCTGCTTATTGGTCCGACGGGAAGCGGCAAAACCCTTATGGCACAAACCATTGCCCGCGTCTTGAATGTTCCCATTGCCATTGCTGATGCCACCAGCTTAACAGAAGCGGGCTATGTCGGTGAAGATGTTGAAAATATCTTAACCAAACTTCTTCAAGCAGCTGAGGGCGATGTTGAACGGGCGCAGCAGGGTATTCTCTTTATTGATGAAATCGACAAAATCTCACGCATGAGTGAAAACCGCTCCATTACCCGCGATGTCTCCGGCGAAGGGGTGCAGCAGGCACTGCTTAAAATTATTGAAGGTTCCGTTGTCAACATTCCGCCAAAAGGCGGTCGCAAACATCCCAATCAGGATTTCATTCAAATTGACACCACCGGTATTTTGTTTATTTGCGGTGGAGCTTTTGACGGTCTCAAAGAGATTATCCAAAAAAAACAGGGCAACAACATTCTGGGCTTTGGGCATGACAAAAAAACCAAAACTGAGCAGGAAGCGACCTACGATATGGTTGAACCGGACGATCTGGTACACTATGGTGTCATCCCCGAACTGATTGGACGACTGCCCATTATTGCGTCACTGAGTGACATTAGCGAAGAAGATATGGTACGCATTTTAAAAGAGCCGAAAAACTCGCTTGTCAAACAATACACCAAACTTTTTGCCATTGACAATGTCACCCTCTCTTTTGAAGATGAAGCACTCAAAGCCATTGCCAGCAAATCTATTGCACGCAAGACCGGTGCACGGGGACTCCGTTCAATTCTAGAAGAGATTATGATTGATATTATGTATGAACTGCCGGAATTTAGCGGTTATGAAGTAGTCATTACCCAGGAGGTCGTCACAGAAGGCGACAAACCGCTCTTTATTAAAAACAGCAAACAAAAAACAGCGTAGGAACTTAAATGATTTTAAATAAACTCATTGGTATGTTCTCCAATGATCTCTCCATTGACCTGGGAACGGCCAATACACTCGTTATTGCCAAAGGACAGGGTATTGTCATTAACGAACCTTCCGTCGTTGCCGTCAAAACTGAAAAATACGGTGTTCAAAAAGTCCTGGCAGTAGGTCGTGAAGCCAAAGAGATGGTCGGAAAAACCCCCGGAAACATTAAAGCCATACGCCCCATGAAAGATGGTGTTATTGCCGACTTTGATATGACCGAACAAATGATTCGTAAATTTATAGAAAAAGCTCACGGACGCAGCTCGTTTATTAGTCCGCGTATTATTATCTGTGTGCCCTACGGACTGACGCAGGTGGAGCGTAAAGCAGTTCGCGAAGCCGCTATCAGTGCAGGAGCACGGGAGGTATTTCTTATTGAAGAGCCGATGGCAGCGGCCATTGGCTCAGGGGTCAATATTCGAGAGCCTCAAGGGAACCTTGTTCTTGACATTGGCGGCGGCACAACCGAAATCGGCGTCGTCTCACTCGGAGGACTGGTACTCTCAAAATCCATCCGTATTGCCGGAGACAGTCTGGATAAAGCGATTGTCGATTTTGTCAAACGAAAATATAATCTGCTCATCGGTGATCGCAGTGCTGAAGAGATTAAAATTGAAATTGCCACAGCACTCCCGCTGGAAAAAGAGCTGAAAAAAACCGTTACGGGACGTGATCAGATTGAAGGGCTCTTAAGTTCCATAGAATTGACATCCGAAGACACCAGAGAAGCCATCAAAGAGCCTTTGAAAGAAATTAGTGAGGCACTGAAAGAGGTTCTCGAAAAAATGCCGCCGGATTTAGCCGGCGATATTGTCAATAACGGTATTATTCTCACCGGCGGAGGCGCTCTTATTCGCGGTCTGGACAAATATCTCTCTGATAGTGTCAAAATTCCCGTTTATGTCGCTGAAGAGCCGCTTTTAGCTGTGGCACTTGGAACCGGCAAGGCTCTTGAAGAGATCGATCTGCTTCAAGAGCTGTTTGAAGATGAATAAAAAGCTTGTTGGCTTTTTACTAATCTTTGCGTTGCTGGTTGCATTTGCACTCAACAACAGTACTCTGGTACAAAACTTTGTTATTGCCCCGTTAAACAATATCAAACAGCTCTATCATACCGCATTTTCCTATGCAAGAGATACTGTTAATCAACACTTTTACCAGCAAGAATATTTGGAGCAACTGCAAGAAAAGCTCAAACTGTACGAAAAAAACCATCTGATCTCTCACCAAATTGCCAGTGAATTGAATCGACTCTATCAGGAAAACAATGCGACATTTTCATCCCATCCGGATCTGGCACTGGTGCAGGGGCTCTCCTATGTCACCTTAGGTGATATGAACAAGATATGGCTGCATATGGATGATTTCAACAGCTCTAAAATTTACGGCTTGGTGCACAAAGAGCGTGTGGCGGGCATTGTTATTGCTAAAAACAATCAGCCGCTGGCTCTACTCAACAATGATCCCAAATGTTCGTATGCCGTCTCTATCGGTAAACATAAAGCACCCGGTATCATTCACGGACGCAATCAGCAAGAGATGCTCATTGAGTTTATTCCCTCATGGATACCGATTCATGTCGGTGACGAGGTTGTTACCTCAGGACTTGACAACCTCTTTTTCAGTAATATTTTAGTCGGTACCGTCACCAAGCTCAGTCAATCTCAAGGGTACCGGAATGCGACAGTTTTACCCTATTATCAAGAGAGCGATATCGGTTTTTTTCATGTCATTACCCAGGTACGATAAGTAGTCATAAACCGATTTTAAGTGCATTTTGCCTATAATAGCCAAATTTTATATATGTAAGGGTAAGCATGCCAAAACGTGACGATATCAAGACGATATTACTCATAGGTTCCGGACCCATTGTCATTGGTCAGGCCTGTGAATTTGACTATTCAGGAACGCAAGCGGTCAAAACACTAAAAGAGTTAGGCTATCGCGTGGTCCTCATTAACTCCAATCCTGCCACCATCATGACCGACCCTGAATTTGCCGACAGAACCTACATTGAACCCATAAAAGAAGAGATTATTGCTCAGATTATCGACAAAGAAAACGTCGATGCCGTCCTCCCCACCATGGGCGGACAGACAGCGCTGAATGTCGCCATGAGCATGCATGAAAAAGGGATGCTTGAGGGAGTGGAATTTCTAGGTGCCGACCCCGAAGCCATCAAAAAAGGTGAGGACCGTC
>QNZR01000057.1 GCA_003978475.1 Sulfurimonas sp. | reverse complement strand
ACGAAGACCAGATGAAGGTATTGAGTGAGGGCGGTTTTAACCGTGTCAGTTTCGGGGTACAGGACTTTGACGAGAAAGTACAGGTTGCCGTGCATCGCGTGCAGTCATACGAAATTTCCAAAGCGGCAATGGATCTGGCTCGAAAATACCGAATGAAAAGTGTCAATATTGACCTGATCTACGGTCTGCCGTATCAGACTCTCGAGACCTTTAAAAAGACCCTGGAGTTAGCATTGACGCTCAATCCCGACCGTTTTGCCGTCTTTAATTATGCTCATGTGCCGTGGATGAAAAAGACCATGCGAAAAATTGATGAAACCACCCTGCCGCTTCCTGATGAGAAGCTTCAGATTATGCAGCACACCATTGATTTTCTTAATTCTCACGGCTACCGAATGATTGGCATGGACCACTTTGCCAAACCTGAAGACGAACTCTTTCTAGCCATTGAGAAAGGGGAGTTACATCGTAATTTTCAGGGCTATACGACCAAGGGCGGTGCCGATCTTATCGGTATTGGCTTAACCTCCATCGGTGAGGGCAAAGACTATTACGCACAAAATTTTAAAGATATGAAATTGTATGAAGCGGCAATTGAATCGGGTAAACTCCCTTTTGAGCGAGGTGTACTGCTAAATGAGGATGATCAGATTCGACAATATGTCATTATGGAGCTAATGAGTAACTTTAAACTTGATATTGCGCGTTTTAATGCGAAGTTCAATGTGGATTTCAATACCTATTTTGCCGATGCCATTGCGGCACTTCAACCCCTCGCAGATGAGCAGATCGTCACCATTTCCGATACGCATATTGCATGTTCGGATACCGGAACGTTGCTGATTCGTAATATCTGCATGCCGTTTGATGCCTATATGTCCAAACATGCCGCATCAAAGAAAACATTTTCAAAGACGGTATAAGTGGCAAAAACACCCGAAGAAATTTTTGACTTTACAGCCATCTCGGATGCATGTATTAAGTGCGGTAAATGTATTCCGGTCTGCACCATTCACAATGTCAATGCCGACGAAGTGACCAGTCCGCGGGGATTTATTGATCTTCTTGGTGCCTACAAGCGTGGAGAACTTGAGCTCGATACCACCGCAAAAGAAATTTTTGAGAGCTGTTTTTTATGTACCAACTGTGTGGAGGTCTGCCCAAAATCCTTACCGACAGATATGATTATTGAACAGGTGCGTGCCGATATTGCTCAGCAGTACGGGATTGCCTGGTACAAAAAAGCCTTTTTCTATCTTTTGCGTCATCGCCGCACCATGGACATACTTTTTAAGCTGGGATATGTGTTTCAGACCTGCGGATTTAAGATCAAAAAAGAGATTGAATCTATGGAACCGCGCTTTTCTCTGCCCATTATAAAAAAGGACCGACTGCTACCCTCCATGGGAAAAACCTCTTTTTTAAATGCCAATCCGGAACATATTTCTAACGGCGGTAAGCGGAAAGTAGCCATTTTTATTGGATGCCTGGGAAACTACAACTATACCGAAATCGGTTCGGGTCTCTTAAGCATACTCAAGCATCTTGAGATTGATGTGCTTATTCCCAAGCAGCAACTCTGTTGCGGGGCTCCGGCATACTTTACGGGAGATTTCGCCACCGTCAATCACAACGCCAAAAAAAATATTGAATATTTTGAGAGTTTTATTGACGATGTCGAGGCGATTATTGTACCCGAAGCCACATGCAGCGCGATGCTCAGTGTGGATTACGAGCACTTTTTTCATGACCAGCCGCAGTGGCGGGAGCGTGCCGTCGCGCTGAAGCGTAAAATTTTTATGGCGACGGAGTGGCTTGAAAAGCATACCCGTCTTAATGAATTGTTGGCATCGAAACAGCGCAGCGATCTGCGTGTAACCTATCATGATCCGTGTCATGCCCGAAAGATGCAGGGTATTTATGAAGAACCGCGTCAACTTATTGCCCAGAACTACGAGATGGTCGAGATGCGTGATTCTAATGCCTGCTGTGGTTTTGGCGGTGTTACCATGCAGACGGAAAAATTTCATTTCGCCCAGGCTGCCGGAAGACCCAAAGCGGCGATGATTCGTGATACCGGAGCCGATATTGTCTCTGCCGAGTGCAGTGCCTGTCGTATGCAAATCAATAATTCGATGCATGAAGCCGGGGTTGAGAGTGTCTTTAAAAATCCTATTGAACTCATTGCCGAGGTACTGGAGGGATGAGCCTAAAAATAGGGACAGTTCTTCTGCTCGGTGCCGCGGTACTGCTTATGGCACAACAGCCGCGCCAAATTACATGTAAACAAATTTCGGAAGCCTCGGGACTGCTGTATTCTCAGCAGTATCCCAGAGTATTATGGACGCATAACGACTCCGGGGACAAGCCTTATTTGTATGCACTGGACTCTCATGACCTGACGCTGATTGCCCGTGTCAAAATTACCAAAGCCAAACATCGTGACTGGGAAGATCTCAGCTACCACAACGGCAAGCTGGTGGTAGGAGATTTTGGAAACAATCGCAGTAAGCGGAGCGATTTAAAACTCTACATTATTGACGAGCCTAACCCGTACAAACAGACCAAAGCCAAGGTGGTGAAAACGGTACGGTTTCACTATTCGGATCAAGCAGGGAGCGACCGACGCAATTATGACTGTGAAGCCATGTTTAGTTACAACAAACAGCTCTATTTGTTAACGAAGCACCGTGATGATCGCCATACGACACTCTATCGTATGGAAGGTAATGTGGCACAAAAAATTATTGATTACCCTATTGACGGCAAGGTGACCGGTGCCGACAGCGATGGTCGCTATGTGGCGGTATTGACATATGATATGCTCTATCTTTTAGAGCCGACAGGATTGGGGGACAATATGTTTGACGGAGCGATCCATGCCAAGCATATTAATGCCGGTCAGGCCGAGGGGGTCGCGTTAGTGAAGCGACAGATTTATGTCATTAACGAAGCGGGTGAACTTTTTACCTACCGAATTGATGATATTCTTAAAGGCTAAGAGCTATGGCATTTTGGAACCATATATACGAACAGTTTGATCCGATAGCGTTTTATCTCTTCTCTATTCCGGTACACTGGTATGGAATGATGTATGTCTTAGCGCTGGTCAGTGCGCTTTATATTGCCAAATGGATTGTTAAAAAAGATCATATTGCAATAAGCAAAAATCAGCTCGATGACTATTTTATCTGGGTAGAGATTGGAGTAATACTGGGTGCGCGTTTGGGGTATATTCTTTTTTATGACACGCATACCATGTATTATCTTACGCATCCGTGGCAAATTTTCAATCCGTTTATGAATGGCGAGTTTGTCGGTATTCGGGGAATGAGTTTTCACGGTGCGGTGATTGGACTGCTGGTGGCCTCTTATTTTTACCACCGTCGTCACAAGATCCCTTTTGGGCGACTGATGGATCTGGTGGCAGTCTCAGTGCCTCTGGCTTACGTATTTGGACGTATCGGCAATTTTCTCAACCAGGAACTCATCGGTAAAGTAACCGAGATGCCGTGGGGCATTTACGTGCATAATACGCTGCGCCATCCTTCTCAGCTGTATGAGGCTTTTTTAGAAGGTGTTGTGGTCTTTGCAATAATTTACATGTACCGAAAACAAAAACATTTTGAAGGCGAGTTGATTCTTCTGTACGGTGTACTCTACGGTATGGCGCGTTTTATTGCCGAAATATGGAGAGAGCCGGATGTACAGATTGGTTATATCTGCTGCGGCTGGCTGACACAGGGACAATTGTTGAGCCTGTTGATGATTGCCGGCGCCGCCATGGTATGGATGGTCATATTCAGACGCACTAGGGCTCATTAAGTCGAGTGTGCTGCTGATGCCTCTCGACAATAGCCAGCAGTGAGAGAAAAAAGACGGTAATAGCCGGCCCTAAAATCATGCCCCAAAATCCAAACGTACTCAAACCGGCAATAATGGCAAAAAAGATGACAATTTCATTGAGCTTGGTTTCGGTAGTGACCAGTTTGAGGTTAATATATTTAATAATCATCGGTTTAATGAGGGTATCGGCAATAATAGAGATCACAATAATGGTGTACAGAGCAATAAAGAGAGCCGATTGTACATTCCCCTGTGCCAGCTCGTAAATCATAAACGGAATCCACATTAATGCGGCACCGATAACGGGAATAAGTGAGGCAAAACCGTAAAGAATACCAAAAAGGAGCCCGTCATAACCCATAAACGAAACGGCAACGCCAAAAAGTGCTCCTTCGAAAATTGCCGTGACAATAATGGAGTAAAAGACGACACTCATGACGGAACTGATCTCAAATCCCAGCAGTGTGGCATCTTGCTTGGGTAATTGAATTACCCGTTTTAAAAAATCAGAGATTGCCCGACTGTTATACTGCGCAAAAAAGTAGAAAATAATAATTAAGAAGGATGTTTTGACGAATGAAGCACTGTAGCTGCCGATTTTTCCGGCAATGACCAACGCATTGGCAGCAAAACTTCCAATATTGAGCTCTTCAAGCCAGCTGTGCAGATAGCCTTTGATTGGATCCAAAAAGGGTGGGGTACTGTCAATGAGTGCTGTAATTTTTTCAAATATTGCTTTTATGGATTGCGGGTCAATATGATTGAGCTGAATGGTTAATGTGGTCAGTGTATAGCCCAGCGGTGCAAAAAGCATGACAAACAGCAGTGAGGTGGAGAGGGATGCGGCCAAAATCTTGGAGCCGAGCATTGTCTCAAAACGATGTTGTATATTGGCGGTGGAGATTGCCAGGAGTACGGCAATGGTAATGGTCAGTAAAAAGGGCTGATAGAGAATATAGAGCATGTAAAAGGCAAATATGAACAGGGCAATGAGAAAATATTTCGGTTGCATTAAAAAAGCCTGGGTGTTTCTGTCGGATAACTGAACTTTAAGAGCTCATACGCTTTAGGCGTGGCGATGCGCCCTTTGGCGGTACGCTCAATAAAACCGTTAGCCAGTAAAAAAGGCTCAAGAACATCCTCAATAGTGCCCTCGTCTTCACTGAGTGCCGCGGCAATAGTGCTTAAGCCCATTGCTCTGCCCTTGGCATGAACTAAAAGCTCCAAAAGACGAAGATCCATTTCGTCAAATCCGTTATCGTTGATGCCAAGTTCATTCAGGGCATATTGGGTGCGCTGCAGATTAATGTCTGCTTCATTGCTGACATCGGCAAAATCACGTACCCGCTTCAACAGACGTAGAGCAATACGGGGCGTACCGCGGCTGCGTTTGGCGACTTCATGGGCCGCTTCGTGATGAATGGGTTTATTCAGCTTTTCAGAAGCCTTGGTAACAATATGGGATAATTCGGCACTGGTATAAAACTGCATGCGAAAATTCATGCCGAAACGATCGCGCAGCGGGTTGGAAAGCATGCCGGCACGAGTGGTTGCTCCAATGAGCGTAAATTTGGGGAGATCAATTTTGACGCTTTGTGCCGCCGGTCCGCTGCCAATAATAATATCGAGCCTAAAATCTTCCATTGCGGGGTAGAGAATCTCTTCTACTGCGGGTGAGAGTCGGTGAATTTCGTCAATAAACAGAATATCGCCTTCATCCAGATTGGTTAAAATAGCAGCCAGATCACCGCTTTTTTCAATCATGGGTGCTGCTGTTACCTTGATGTTGGTATGCATCTCATTGGCAATAATCAGTGCGAGGGTTGTTTTTCCCAGACCCGGAGGTCCATAGAAGAGAACATGGTCAAGCTGTTCCAGGCGTTTTTTGCTCGCCTCTATAAATACGCCAAGATTTTTTTTGATCTGCTCTTGACCGATATAGTCACCCCAACCGTTAGGTCGCAGAGAGTTCTCGATGATCTCGTCGGAGGTAAATTTTTCAATCTCTACAATACGTTCCACTATGTTTTCCTAGTACGTATGGATTTCATCAGGAAACTCTCTGGAAATAACTTCTTTTTTATATTGCGTAACAGCACCTTTAACCAGCTCAGCACCATTGAGATATTTTTTGACAAATT
>QNZR01000227.1 GCA_003978475.1 Sulfurimonas sp. | reverse complement strand
TGGAACTATTACGTTCATTGGAACATTTTTTACACTTTAACCGAGCACTGCTTGTGGGTGCAAGTCGAAAATCTATGATTGGGCAGATTGTTCCGACACCCGTAGAGGAACGTTTAAGCGGCACTCTGGCACTTCATCTCAAAGCACTTGATCATGGTGCCTCCATTTTACGGGTGCATGATGTTAAAGAACATGTTCAGGCACTGCGTGTGTATCAGGCCATGCAGTCGATGTAATATTGCCGATTTCTTTGGTAATAATATATGGCAATTTGCTATATCTCATAAAAAACTCCATTCTTTTTTAAGATTGGATGAGCTATTATCTTGCATCATTCTTATGAAAAAACTGTAATGTAAAGCGAGGTAGCTACTTTGGAAATCCAGACCATGAAAAAAATGGAGAAAGAAGCACTCAAGCGCAGCGGCGTTGATTTTAGACGCTTGGGATTTGCTCTGTTCTTTTTAGTCAGTGTTTTAGTCTATAGTTCGGTGAGCAGCGGGGGGATTCCCAATAGCATGTTTTTAGCTATTGCGGCATTGTTCGGTGCATATATGGCAATGAATATCGGTGCCAATGATGTTGCCAACAATGTAGGACCGGCAGTGGGCTCCAAAGCACTGACCATGGGGGGTGCTATTGTAATTGCCGCTATATTTGAAGCTGCCGGTGCACTGATTGCCGGGGGTGATGTAGTCAAAACCATTAAAAAAGGTATTATTGATATCTCGGCTTTTGGCGGTAATGTTGACCCGTTTATTTGGGCAATGATGGCAGCGCTGTTGGCGGCGGCATTATGGCTCAATTTTGCCACCATGATGAAAGCTCCGGTCTCAACCACACACTCCATTGTCGGAGGAGTTATGGGTGCCGGTATTGCGGCGGCAGGCTTTAGTATTGTTGCATGGGGTACTATGGGAAAAATTGCCGCGTCATGGATTATTTCACCGGTGTTAGGCGGGGTAATTGCCGCACTGTTTTTGTACTCAATCAAAAAAAGCATTATTTTTCAAGACGACAAAATTACCGCCGCCAAAAAGTGGGTACCGGTCTATGTGGCTGTGATGTCATGGGCATTTGTCACCTACTTGACGCTTAAAGGATTAAAAAAGGTATGGCCCCATATTGTCGATGTCCTGGTCTTTTTACCCGACACCGATAAACCGACGTTTCTTGTGGCTTCTACGTTCGGACTCATCATAGGTGTTGTAGTTTATGGACTGGTAAAATCCCATATGCATCAAAAAGAGGGTATTGAAAATTCTCGAGCCGGGGTCAATATGCTCTTTACCATTCCCCTGATTTTTGCTGCGGCATTGCTTAGCTTTGCCCATGGGGCTAACGATGTTGCCAATGCGATTGGACCCCTTGCTGCCATTAGCGATGCCGTAACAACCGGCGGTATTTCCGCTAAAGCCGAAATTCCTCTTTGGGTGATGGCCGTCGGTGCGATTGGTATTAGTATAGGACTGGCACTTTATGGTCCCAAGCTGATTAAGACGGTAGGCTCTGAGATTACCGAGCTCGATCAGATGCGGGCATTTTCTGTAGCGATGGCGGCAGCTATTACGGTTATTATTGCGTCACAATTGGGGTTGCCGGTCAGCTCTACCCACATTGCCGTGGGCGGTGTTTTTGGTGTCGGGTTCTTGCGTGAGTGGATGGATTCGGGTATCAGTCATGAAATTCGGGAAGAAAAAGAGATGATCGCCGATGAAAAGAAGGTGCTTAAAGCCTTTAAGAGTGAGTTAAAGGCTTTGGAAGAGAAGCAGGGTAAAATTCAAGAAGATTATGAGCGTATTGTAGAACTCTATAAGCTCATTGTTGCAGAAGAAGAGACCTTGAAAGCGGCTAAAAAACATTTGAAAAATGCCGAAAAAGTGAAATATGTCAAACGTGATGCCGTGAAAAAAATTATTGCAGCATGGATTATTACCGTGCCGGCAGCGGCGCTGCTTTCGGCACTGATCTTTTTTGTGATTAAAGGGATGTTAACCTAAGAAGTACTGAGACCTGCAAGGATTATTTGACATACGCTTTAATAATCCGCTGCTCTTGTAGCGGTCGATCACCCTGACGTTTGTTGGTGGCAACATTATTGAGTTTGTTGAGTGTATCCATACCGTTAACGACTTCACCGAAAATGGTATGATGCCCGTTAAGCCATGGCGTGGGTGCGGTAGTAATAAAAAACTGGCTGCCGTTGGTATGTGGACCACGATTCGCCATTGCCAGAATCCCGGCTTTGTCGAAAGTCATACCGGGTGTAAACTCATCGGCAAAATCTTTTTTCCAGATGGACTCTCCACCCCGTCCTGTTCCGGTCGGATCACCGCCTTGGATCATAAAATCTTTAATAATACGGTGAAAAATAAGACCGTTATAGTAGCCGTTTTTCACATGCGTCGTAAAGTTTTCAACCGCCTTTGGGGCAATATCGTCAAAGAGTTTAAATTCCAGAGTTCCTTGAGTAGTTTCAAAAACGACATGGGGTGCTGTTGCCTTTTTTGCTGCTGTTTGAGCCGGTGTCGCCTGTAAAAATGACAGTGTCACCAACAGGGTTAGAAAGATTTTCATAGTGTTCCTTTATGTACTGGGTTTAAAATTAAGAGATACCGAATTGATGCAGTAACGCATGCCTGTGGGTTCTGGACCATCGGGGAAAAGGTGTCCTAGATGGGCATCACAACGATGACAGAGTATCTCAATGCGTATCATACCATGAGTTGTGTCACGTTGCTCTAAGAGTGCCTCGTCTGCAATGCTTTCATAAAAACTGGGCCAACCGGTTCCGGAGTTGAATTTTGCTTCTGAGTGAAACAACGGCAGGTCACAGCATTGACATGTATAGATGCCGTCTTCGTTACAATCATAATATTTTCCGCTAAAAGGGGCTTCTGTTCCATGTTCGCGTGTCACATGAAAGGCTTCGGGAGTGAGAAGCTTTTGCCACTCTTGCGTACTTTTAACAACTTTTTTCAAAAATAATCCTCACATTGTAAATTGATGGTTGTATGGGAATCATCATGCAGAATAATATCGATACTCTTATAGCCGCGACTAAGCGCATGGCAGAATATCTGTCTATTCTCAGGATGAATACCCGCAATCATAACATGCTCTGCATAAAGCGATGCCATATGGTTGTGTTCGACTATTATGTGGTGCTTAAAAAGGGTGTCTATCATGCTCTCTTGCGTATTAAATAGAAGAATCTCCTCTTCAATATATGCATGCATCTGTTCATGAAGTGCCTGAGAAAAAGCACGATTGGGTGTTATAATCAATGAACTTTGAGTATGTTTGTTCGCTTTGAGCATCTCCTTAAAGGCCAAAATAGTCTGCATGTAAATATTACCAACACACAACTTGATATTCACGCTGGTTTCATAGCTATGTTGAGCACTTAAGTCTTGGCGGCGGCATAATGCCTCCAGTTCAGCGTGAATGCGGTAGCTTTTAGTGAGTGTATGGCACACTCCTATGGCGGTACTTTGGTGTGTGCACAGAAGATGAAGGCACTGTTTTTGTTGCAGATGTTGCAAATAGGTAAGAAACTCTCTACAGAGCAAGTCAGCATCATCACATACGATGATGTCGGCTACATGAAAGGGTTTTTGCAGCATTTTGTCCGTAATACCCACGGGAAGAGGTGGTTTGCGATAGAGTTTCCTGGCATGGCGTGTTAACAGCGCTTCGGGAGTTATGACATCAATGGTACTTAAATCCACATCAATAAGTGCGTGCTCAATTATCCCAAGCATTTTTTGTTTGAGAAGATCACAGGCACTCAGCGAAGGCGCAATAATCATGATCTGTTGTTGCGGATACCTGATGCGGTAGGTCAGTACTTTCAATAGCATGATGGAACTTTTTCCCGAACCGTAAGGACCGACAAGGCTGCCACGCGGTAAAAAATCATCATCAATATAGCGCTGTTGATTGCTATCGGCAATGGATATGTGCGTATTGAAATGATCCGGAGGGAGGGTGTATTGTATGAATAATGTTGCGAGCAGGGCGGTAGTGTCGAGCGTGAGAGTATGTGCAGCAAGTGACGCGGTGATTTTATCTGATAGTGTGCCTGGGGTTTCATTGCAAAACAGGGCTCGTGACCTAGGTATGAGATATTGAAAGGAGCTGTCGAGTTGCTCAAAATCTTGTGAGCTCAACCGCTCAAACCAAACCATAGCAGTGGTGACATCGAGATCCTGATGTAAGAGATAGTTAGCTTGTTGTCGTATCTGTTCCAGGGCGTCGTCAACACTGATGGCTTTAGCCCGGTTTAATGAGGGATGCCATGAGCGTACGGTGGCATTTTTCAGCATATCAGCACGCCATGACGAGCGGTCAAAAAGAATCAGCCCCTGTTTTGGAGCTACCAGCAACAGCGGCAAACGGATAAAATCCTTGTGATGGTACAGATAGGCTGCTTCAAACAACAGCATATGATTGGCTGCGGCATACTCCTGCAATAGTGTGAGTGTCGAAGACGGGGTGCGAGGTTGTTGCGAAGGCGATATGACGCAAGAGCGGTTCATGTACCATCCATTTTAAAACCAATTTCTGATAAATTATAACAAAATTATTGTAAAAACTTGCGAAAACCCAAAAATAGATGAAAGAAATGTAAAAAAAGAAAGGGTAAGTACCGCGCGGTGGCGGCACTTATGGATTACGGAATTATTTACCGGCGGCGACGCGGTCTTTCAGACCTTTACCGGCTTTAAATTTAGGAACCATTTTATCTTTGGTGGTATAAGTTTTATTGGTACCGGGTACCTTACCGCTTTTACCTTTTTGTAGTGCCGCAGCAAAACTGCCAAAACCTACTAGAGAGACGTCTTCTTTTGCCACAAGTGCATCGGTCACTGCATCAGTAAATGCTTTAATTGCTGTTTCTGCTTCAACTTTTGTTTTGTAATCCCCATTTTTTTGTACTAGTTCTACAAATTGTGCTTTGTTCATGCCTGCCCTTTTGAAATTTATGCTCTGTTATCTGCAATCCGTGGAAAAACGTTAAAGCAGATAATTGCTATGCATACTTTATACTTTCTTAGCTTAAATTTTTCTTCTTTTTCTTCTTTTTGTGCGCTATATGGGTAATTTGGAGCAATTTCATGCCTTTTTTTAACTTTTTGAGTCCGGAACGGATCTTAAGTTCTTGTAATAGCACCATAGTTTTAAGATGGCTATAAACCGATTTTCTTCGAGAAGTGCCCTCGTTTTTGGAAATAGATAAAAAGACCTCTTCCAATCCGCGCCGTTCCTGTTCTGTTAAACTGCTCACTGTGGTATCCCCATTTTGTTGATTTTCCTCACTACCCTGACAATATCATCATCTTCCAGGCTGCCAAGCATCTGCATAACGGCACGAGCCGCTTGTGGTTTGGCATTGCCAAGCTTCCAGTCCTGGTAAGTTCGCATCGAAATGCCCAACGAAGCCGCCATCTCCTTTTGAGAGATTTTTTTACCGTTTCGTTGTGCTTCCACGGCGTTATGAAGAATATTAAAAAGGTCACTGAGTTCCATTGCCATAGCATACAAAAAGCTTTCTTAATATAACCATAAAACCGTATAAATAATCTAGTTTTATTCTATAAAATAACATTAAAATAGATAAAAAACATAATAAATTGTATATTATATAAACTATAATACTCTTAATATAATTTAAAATGTATTTTATATACAGAAAACCGTATATATTTAAAGAATGTTGTGTATATTGAGATGATGATATTATGATGCTTTCAGCCTAATGGCTGAAACGGTGTGTAGCGTAATAGATATGGGGAAGGAATATGGGGCGGTTACAGGTTTGGATTGAGCAGATCAGAGTAGTCAAAACGGTCAAAATCAAGATAAAACGCACCGTTTTGTTGTAGGACACGACTGTCATTGCCATAGGCTGCGGCAAAACGTTTTTTGATAATTTTTCGCTGACGGGAGTCAAGTTCGAGAGTTTTAAGATACTTTTTGAGCTCTACAAAGCCCTGGTGCTCAATCACCGTGTCTTCTTCAGAGATATCCACATCATGAACGGTACGTTCCTCAGAGAGCATGAGTTTGGTATTGACAAGATTTAAAATGGTTTTAAGCTGCTCATCTTTAGTGCTGTATATCTGCTCAATACGATTGCGCTCGCCGATAAGCATCTGT
>QNZR01000002.1 GCA_003978475.1 Sulfurimonas sp. | reverse complement strand
CTTGAGGATTACTGTCTAAGGTAATACCGCCACCACTTTTATAAATGAATTTTTCTTTCTCTTTTTCAATAAAACGAATCATGACACCGCTCTGGAGCCGGGTGCCATCAAAAACACCAAATACTCCGCTGTAGTAGCCTCTGGGGTAACCTTCAACCTTTTCAATAATCTGCACGGTACTATGTTTTGGTGTGCCCGTGATACTGCCCGCGGGCAGGAGTGTTTTAATAATAGCTCCCAAGTTGTTTTTCCACTCTTTGGGGAGGGTTCCTTTGATTTTGGAACTCACCTGCAACAGTTCCTTGTCTCCGGCATGAATCTTTTGTATATAGCGAAACTTTTCAACTACAATATTACTAGCCACCATGCCCAGGTCATTGCGCAGCAGGTCAACGACCATGACATGTTCCGCCATCTCTTTCTCATTCGATAAAATTTGTGTTGCGGCATGCTGTGTTGCGGCATCTATGGTTCCTTTCATGGGAAAGGTGTAAATTGTATTATTTTCAATAGTGACAAAAGGTTCAGGTGAAAAACAGACAAAATGATTTTTGACATGTAATTTATAGGGAGCTTCCGCTCGATTAAAGATGTTTTGGAGTGTTAAGTCGGTCTCTATTTCCGTGGGTTGTGTGAGATTGAGCAGATAGGTATTGCCGTCTTTGATATTGGCAATAATATGATCAAATTTCTTTTTATATTGTTTGTACGACACAGGATGTTTTATCAGTTTTTTATGGTACTTTCTATTATGATATGGCTGATTAATGGCAAATTCAATGCCGGCATCTTCAAGTTCATTGAGTGGAATAACATGGATGTTGTCACCTTTGAAATCGGTATAAAAAAGAAACGGGATGTTTTCAGAGGCGAAATAAGAGAGTCTGTCAAATGTCATAAATCAGTTTTTTCAGCACAGCCATACGAATAAGTACACCATTTTGTACTTGTCGCAGCACTTTGCAGCGTCGATCGCTCAGGAGCCCATCGTCGATGTCAATATTACGATGGACGGGTCCGGGATGCAAAATAATAATATTGCGGTTTCCGACCAGCTCTTTGGTAATGCAAAAATCGCTGGCATAATCTTTGAGCGATGCATAACTCTGTGTGCTATGACGTTCTGTTTGAGTTCGCAAACTCATAATAATATCGGTGCTGTCAATAATATCTTTGAGATTTGACGTTGTTTTTAAATGGGTTTGCGGTAAAAATTGCGGGGGAGCAACCAGGGTAATATCGAGTCCGAACCGTTGCAGTAACTCAATATTGCTGTTAGCAACGCGAGAATTTTTAATATCACCGACAATGGCGATTTTTTTACCGGTAATCTCACCAAAATGCTCTTGTATGGTAAAAAGATCGAGCAGTGCTTGTGTCGGATGGGCATGGGCACCATCGCCGGCATTAATAATGGAGGCTTTGGTGTGTTGTGAGAGAATCTGCGGTACACCGGCATTGGCATGACGAACAATAATGGCATTGGGTCCCATTGCATCAAGATTGGTCGCGGTATCTACAAGCGTCTCTCCTTTTTTCGTGGAGCTTTGTGCAACATCCAAATGGATGATTTCTGCACCTAAGCGTTTGGCGGCAATCTCAAAAGAGCTTTTGGTTCGTGTGGAGTTTTCAAAAAAGAGGGTAATGACGATTTTATCGGTTAAGATGCGATCGAAACGTCCATCGGCATACTGTGCGGCATCGTCAAAAATAGTATGAATCTCGTCAATGCTAAAGTCATCGGTGCGAATTAAATGCTGCATGCCTACTCCAATATTTTTGTAATTATAGCATCAAAATTCAAGCAGGGTATCACCGAGTGCTTTGATATCGTGCTTAAGCAGGTAATAGGGCTTACAGTGAGCATCGAAATAGGGTTGTGATATTTTTTGAAAATGTTCCAGGTCCTGTTCTTTGCAGTTGAAAGCCAAGGCAGGGGTAATGTTATACGCTTGAAGCAGTCGTAAATTTAAGAGGGTATCATTAATACAGCCTAAATGACAATGCGATATCAACAGTGTTTTGGCTTGACAGAGGGTAATGAGATCGATAAGCATCGTGTGGGCGTCAATGGGCACCAGAAGTCCGCCTGCACCTTCGATGATGACAATATCACAAAAGGGTTCAAGTGCCATGAGCGCACGTGTAATCGGTGTCAGGTCAATGTCTTGGGCATGATTGGCTACAAAAGGAGCCGCAGGAAGCTTCAGCTGTATGGGAACAATATCATTGACCTCCAAATGGTTCAGTTTCGGGTTTAACTGCTGGGCTAAGGACAACAGTGCCTGACCGTCTTGGGGAATGGCAGACACTCCCGTTTCAATAGGTTTTAATGCTCCCACACGGTAGCCGTAAGAGGCATAGTGCCGTAACAGCAGCTTGCTGGCATAGGTTTTGCCAATATCCGTATTGGTTGCCGAAACAAATATTTTATGCATTTTGAGATTGTCTCTTTTTGGTTATAATTTAAGGAAATTTTACACTATATTAGGTTTATGTATGCAAAAGTATGAAAAATTCAATACCAGGCTAGTGCAGGCTTTAGGAAATAAAAAAGGAGCTGTCAGTTCCGAAATTGTTAATTCAGCAGCATTTGCATACGGCTCTGCAGAAATTGCCGAAGGTATTTTTGAAGGCAGCATCAAACAGCCGCTTTATGCTCGCATGGGAAACCCAACCTCGGCAAAACTGGAAGGAGTGCTTGCCTCAATGGATGGTGGCGTCGGTGCTATTGCGACGAGTTCCGGTATGGCAGCTACCGCATTAGCAACCCTTTCACTGCTGCGTAGCGGTGATGAGATTATTAGTATCGGCGGACTGTTTGGGGGAACCTATGCTTTTTTTAAAGAGACATTGCAGCGTTTTGGTGTGAAGACATACTTTTTTGATGTCGATGAGCTTGATGCCATTGCCGCGGCAGTGAGTGAAAAAACAAAAATCATTTTTTTAGAGAGTGTGGGCAATCCCAATATGCGTCTTCCTGATATTCCCGCTATTGCCGCCATTGCTGATGCGGCAGGTGTGGTATTGATGGTTGATAATACCATGACGCCCATCAGCATTGCACCGCTTGACCTTGGTGCGGATATGGTCGTATACTCAACAACAAAAATAATTAGCGGTCATTCGGCGGCACTAGGAGGAGCGGTAGTCTTTCGCGGTATAAAAGCTCAGGATAAATTTCGTAGCGAACGTTATCGTGAGGTTCATAAATTTATTGAAAAGATGGGAACGATGGCGCTGGTTGCCAATGCCAAAAAGCGGGCACTGCGTGATTTTGGTATGAGTGCCAATGCCCATGCGAGTTATTTGACAATGTTGGGCATGGAGACACTGTCATTGCGTATGGAGCGTGTTGCTAAAAGTACTGAGATGATAGCCTTAAAACTGTATGAAGAGGGATTGCATATTAATCACCCTTGCATACCGCATCACCCCCATCACCTGCGATATATCAAATATTTCAGTGCAGGATGCGGTACATTAATGAGCCTTGAATGTGGAAGTAAAGAGAACGCATTTGAATTTTTGAAACGTTCCAAACTTGTTACGATTACGGCAAATATTGGTGACAGCAGAACGCTGGCACTGCATATGGCGTCAACCATTTACCGGGATTTCAATGACGAAGAAAGGGCGTTTTTAGGTATTACAGACGGCTTGATTCGTATCTCAATAGGTCTGGAAAATCCTGAAGATATTATTGCTGATTTTTTAGAGGCAGTGACGTAGTTTAAGCAAAGACATATCTAAAGCCTGATACATTTAAATATTAAGAACATGACAGGATAATAAATTTGAGTACAAAGAAAGAGTATCAACTCGACGGTGATCTTGTAGCAGAGACACCCAAGATGTATAAGGTGTATCTGCTCAATGATGATTATACCAGTATGGATTTTGTGGTCGATATTTTAATGACGATTTTTCACAAAAGCTACCAGGATGCTGAACGTATTATGCTGGATATCCATCGAAAAGACAGAGGACTGTGCGGTGTGTACAGTTTTGAAATTGCAGAAACCAAGGTGATGCAGGTCAATAAACTTGCCCGCGAAAAAGGATTTCCCCTGAAAAGCATTATGGAGGAGGCGTCATGATTAGTGCCGAACTCAACTCAATCTTTCAAAAAGCGCTGCTTTTTGCTAAAGATCAGCGTCATGAATACTTAACCATAGAGCATGTGTTTTTTGCTCTTTTAGGATCAAAAGAGGGCATCCGTGTCATTAAAGAATGCGGGGGTGATGTGGCGGCAATGCGTGAAGCCATCGGCAATTATCTTATTAAGACAATGGAAAAGCTTCCCGAAGATGTGAGTCAGGAGCCTTTTGAGACTGTTGCACTTTCTCGTCTTATTGACAAGATGATACGCCACATCCAAAGTGCCCAAAAAGATCATGCCGAAGTCGGTGATCTTATGGCGGCTATTTATGAGGAAGAAAACACCTACGCCCACCTGTTGTTGCTGGAATATGATATTTCCCGAGTCGATGTACTCGACGTAATCTCGCACACCGATGTCAGCACCCAGACACAAAATGAGAGCGAGAGTTATCTGGAAAAATTCACACTCAATTTGGTGACGATTGCCAAAGAAGGAAAGATTGATCCGGTGATCGGACGGCAAGAAGAGATTGACCGTGTGATTCAAACACTGTGTCGTCGTAAAAAAAACAATCCGCTTTTAGTGGGGGAGCCCGGTGTAGGAAAAACGGCGATTGCTGAGGGTCTTGCCATAGAAATTGCTGAAGACAGGGTTCCTGATATTTTAAACAATGCCCCGCTGTTTGCTCTTGATTTGAGCGCTATGCTCGCCGGTACGAAGTATCGTGGTGATTTTGAAAAGCGTCTTAAGGGGGTGCTTGACGAATTAAAAACGTATGATAATGCCATTTTGTTTATTGATGAGATTCATACTTTAGTCGGTGCAGGTGCCGTAAGCGGCGGGAGTATGGATGCTTCCAATCAGCTCAAGCCGGCATTGGCTTCGGGTGAGTTAAAGTGTATGGGAGCAACGACCTACAGCGAATACCGTAACGTTTTTGAGAAAGACAGAGCTTTGAGTCGCCGGTTTGCCAAAATTGACATTGACGAACCGTCATTAAGTGATACCCTGCTGATTTTAAAAGGGTTGCGCTCACGCTACGAGAAGCATCATGGACTGAAATTTACAGACAAGGCACTCAAAGCGGCAGTGGATCTGTCTCAAAAATATATTACCGATCGTTTTCTTCCGGATGTGGCGATTGATTTGATGGATGAAGCCGGTGCCTCGTTTCATTTGAAAAAGAAAAAACGCACTACGGTGACGCCGCTTGATGTTGAAAAAATTATTGCCAAAATTACCGGCGTGCCCACCTCGAAAATTGCCGAAGATGACATTACCAGACTGGCATCGCTTGAAAAAGATCTTCAAACCCGTGTTATTGGGCAAACCCGTGCCGTAGAGACGGTGGCACTCTCCATTAAGCGCAGTCGTGCCGGGCTCAATCGTGATGATAAACCGATTGCCTCTTTTCTTTTTAGCGGTCCTACGGGTGTGGGGAAAACGGAGCTGGCACGCTCCCTGGCCGATATTTTGGGTGTTAATTTTGAGCGCTTTGATATGAGTGAATATATGGAAAAGCATGCACTCAGCCGTTTGGTTGGTGCCCCTCCGGGATATGTCGGGTATGAGCAGGGCGGATTGTTAACCGAAGCGATTCGAAAACATCCGTATACGGTACTGTTGTTAGATGAGATTGAAAAGGCACATCCCGAGCTCATCAATATTTTGTTGCAGGTGATGGACAACGCGACGCTGACAGATAACAACGGCTATAAAGCCAATTTTAAAAATGTCATACTCATTATGACCTCAAATATTGGAGCCAATGAGCGCAGCGTTATGGGTTTTAATGCCGATAGCTCTTTGTCGCGTCATGAGGCGCTGAAATCATTTTTTACACCGGAGTTTCGTAATCGACTTGATGCGGTGGTAGAGTTTGCTCCGTTGTCTGTGGAGGTGGTGCAGGCTGTTGTTGCTAAATTTATTGCGCAGCTCAATCAACAGCTTAAAGTCAAAAAAGTGATGGTGACCCTGCAGCCCAGGGCTCTGGGTTACCTAGCACAAATGGGGTACGATAAAGAGATGGGTGCTCGTCCGTTAGAACGGGTGATTCAGGAGAAAATCAAAGATGTGTTAACCCATGAGTTGCTTTTTGGCAGGCT